>DSDE01000103.1 GCA_011049095.1 Fidelibacterota bacterium | reverse complement strand
CCCTATCATTGTCTATAATCTACTGGGAAAAAAGGATCAGCTATCCCCAGAATTGAAAGCGTTGCAGACATATTATAATACCGGTATCGAATTATATTGGGAACGCCAGTGGGATAAAGCCATCACTGCTTTTCAGAAAGCGCTGCAGACAGTGCCTGATGATATGCCTTCTAAAATATTTATCAATCGCTGTGAACAATTTAAAAAAGTCCCGCCACCAGAAAAATGGCACGGCGAGTTTATTATGGCAGAAAAGTAAAGCGCCATAATCAGATGCTCCCCTGAGCACAAGATAATTAAATGTTTATTTTATGATTATTAACTTGACATTAACACTTTATTGTGCAATTTTAATCCGTGAAAAGAATGAGCCGGATGTGGATAACTTGTGAATATGTGTTGACAACACATGTGCTCGAGCGCTATACCAAACAGCCAAAAGACAGCATCAATGCCTTATTGTCCCATAAGTGCTTGATAAATAATAACATTATATGTTTTTAAATCAATGTTATCGATTATCACCAGGATTCTATTAATATGACAATAAATCATGCAATTGTGGACAATTTTGCACATCGTGAGACGATTCACCTATGGGAAACGATAATGGGAGATTTGCGCAAACTGCTTCCTGAACATTCCTACCAAACCTGGTTTATGCCTATCAAGCCTGTAAAGCAAAACGGCGAAACCCTGACCTTAAGCGTTCCCAATCGTTTTTACGCCGAGTGGATTGAAAGCAATTATAAAGAGCTTCTCACCAGAGTTTTAGAAAATGTCAACCCAGAGCTTAGCTCATACTTCTTTATCGTTGAGCCTGCCCCTCCCCAGGAGCTTCAAAAAGAAGGTTCTATAGAAAAAACCCGACATATCACAAGTCCAGCCCACACAGAACATCCACCAATTGATGAGCGCTATGCCCACCTAAACCATCGCTACACCTTTGACACCTTTGTGGAAGGTCCCCATAACCAGTTTGCAAAAGCGGCCAGCAAAGCCGTTGCCGATGCTTTAGGCAATACACCCTATAACCCTTTACTGATATACGGGGGCACCGGATTAGGCAAAACACATCTGATTCAGTCCATCGGCAATTACGCCCGCCAAAAAGGGGGTCCCAGAAATATTGTCTATGTTTCGAGTGAAAAGTTTATGGTTGACTATATCACCGCCCTCCGCAATAACAGGCTCAGCGATTTCACAGGAATTTATCGTAAAGCCGACCTTCTTTTAGTAGATGACATTCAATTTCTCCAAAACAGAGAAGGCACACAGGAACAGTTTTTCCACACATTTAACGAGCTCTATCAGCGGGGAAAACAGATCGTTATCACCAGTGACCGCACCCCCAAAGAGCTACAAGGCGTGGAAGAACGCTTGGTATCCCGTTTCCTTTCGGGTCTTACTGTTGATATTCAGCCGCCAAATTTTGAGACCCGAGTTGCTATTCTCCAGAAAAAAGCCCGCCTTGAATACCTGGAGATACCTGATGAAGTAATAGATTTCATCGCTCAGAATATCACCTCCAATGTACGGGAGCTGGAAAGCGCGATGACCCGAATTTTTGCCTACTCATCTCTCACACACCTTGACATCACCGTCGATGTAGCTAAAAAGGTTATTCGCGATATTCTCGGCGTAAAAAAAAGTAAGGTGATCTCTGTTGAAAGCATCATGAAAACCGTTGCAGCCTATTACCGAATATCTGAAAATGATATAATGGGCAAAAATCGCCGTAAAGAGATTGCCTTAGCGCGGCAAATTATTATGTATCTCAGCCGTGATATGAGCGGCGATTCTTTAAAATCCATTGGACTGCGTCTGGGGCGTCGTGATCATAGCACTGTCATCCATGCCTGCACCACCATCAAAGAAAAAATCGATCAAGACCCTTCTTTTCGCAGTCAAATTAATGCATTAAAAAACCAGATCGAGCTCCAGCTCTACTAGGAGTTTCACTATGCATATTACAAATAGACAACAGGAGATTTTAGACTATTTAAAAGCTTATTATACGCAGTATCACAGCTCGCCGACTCATCAGGAGATGGCAAATCATTTTGGGCTCAAGGCAAAATCTACAATTTTTAAACACCTAAAAGCGCTTGAACGCAAAGGGCTTATTCAAAATGATTTTAACCGCAATCAAGCCGTGAGGGTGCTAACAGATCTTACACCAAAAAATATTAAAAGCTATAATAAAATCCTTAATCATCGGGAAATTGAAGCCGTCACCGATGGAGATTTAAAAATTTTCCCGATGAACATTGAAGGCCATCAGCTTTATCTCGTAGAGACAGAAATCTTTCGGGGAGAAGGAATAATCAAGGGTGACCTCATTGCGTTGGCAAAGCAATCTGATTATCAAAGCGGCGATTATTTGCTGCTTCGCCGAAATGATGGGGAGCTTCGCCTGGGATACGCTGAGTTTCCAGAAGAGATGATTATCGCCATTCGCTTTCAACGAAAGGGCAGCCTTCCTGAATACTATGATGCCTCTGACATCGAAATTATCGGGAAAGTCTTTCAGCTTTACCGCCATTTTTAAATTAGGGAGTTACAAATGAGTGAAATTAAACTGACTGCAGGCGATCTAGCGCCAGATTTTACGCTGTCGGGTCCCGCCGGTAAAACCCACAGCCTCTCCGGCTATCGGGGGAAAAAGGTGGTCGTCTATTTTTATCCAAAAGATGATACACCTGGCTGCACAAAAGAGGCTTGCGGCTTTCGCGATGCCTTCTCAGAATATGAAAAGCAAGGCATCGTCATTTTAGGTATATCACCAGACAAGGCCAACGCCCACGAAAAATTTATTAATAAATATAATCTGCCTTTTCCCCTGCTTTCAGACCCCGATAAAGAGGTGATAAAAAGCTACGGCGCCTGGGGCACGAAAAATATGTATGGCAAAATCACCGAAGGCGTCATTCGCAAAACCTTTTTGCTAGATGAAAACGGTATCATTGTGAAAGCCTATCATCGCGTTAAAGTTGACGAACACGCCGCAAAAATCCTGGCTGATTTTGGTTTCTAGACCCGGGAAAACCCTTATTCTATTATAGCAACAGGCGCGCTAAAATAGCTGCCGCTGCGGCGGCTACATTCAGCGACTCAGCGCCGCCAAGCCGCGGCAAAGTTATGCGCTCAGCTTCTGAAAAAAAATCTTCTGCCAGCCCGCGGCTCTCATTTCCCAGAGCTAAAATAAAGGGCTTTTTCAGGGGAAAATCAGAAACAGATCTGCCAGCATGGGGGCTGCTGAGCAAGAGCTGGTGTTCCCCAAAGGCTTGAGGAATCTCGCTCGCAGAATCTATGAGTATCCAGGGTATATGAAAAAAGGAGCCCATAGAGCTGCGCACGACCTTAGGATTCCAGGCTTCCACGCTGCCACTGGTAAGTATAATCCCGCCAAGGCCAAACCAGTGAGCAATGCGAAAAAGCGTCCCCAGATTGCCGGGGTCTTGAATCTGATGGCATAGAAGCAGATTCCCCTGAAGCTGATTTTCGGAAAAATCTCTTTTCTCAGCAATGGCCAGCACGCCCTGCGGCGCTTGTTCGGAGCTGAGTTTTTTCAGTGTCTGACCGTCCACCTCGATGGCTTCTACGCCACGTTGTTTCACTTTCTCCAGCAATTCATCAAATCCTGGGCGATTTTTCAGCCAGGGAATGTAGTAAAATTCCTTGAGCTTAAATTCGCTTTGCAGCAGCTCCTCAGCCGGCAGAATCCCCTCTACCGGAAAAAGTCCGTGAATAGCGCGGTACTTTTTCTCTTGCAGTGATGTGAGAAATTTCAATTTCTCTTTTGAAAGGGAAAGCTCCTTTTTCTCCATTTTTTAAGCTAATTCCCCTTGGCCAGCTCCAGCAAAATATTTTCATAGAGCTGGTTGATCTGGCTGACTGAGCAGTGATAATTATTCACTATAAAAGTAAAGACAATTTCACGACCACTTTTATTTGTGAGATAGCCTGTGTAAGATCGTACGCCCCGAACGGTGCCGGTTTTAATGCGTGCATTATTTTGGAGAATAGTGCCCTTGCCGACGCGGCTGACAAATCCGCCGGAAAGCTCATCGCCGGCAATGGAAAAGCTATTGTAATAGGCGGCAAACTCTGGATGGTTTTTCATAGCGGCCAAAAGATCAGTCACATTTTTCGCGCTAATCATATTCACCGGAGAGAGACCGCTGCCATCAAAAAGCTTCAAGCCTTCCCTGGAGATTTTCAGCTCATCGAAAAGCTTGTCAATGGCTTTAAGACCATTATCTGTGCTGCCTTTGCCATAAATTTCAGCGCCGGTTCTTTTGAGCGCCGCTTCGGCAAAGAGATTGACACTGCGGCGATTAATTGGCAACAAAATGGCCGCTAATGGCTGGGATTCCAGTGTATGCAGCGTTTTATTGGTTTTGACTGCGCTTTCTGAAACGCGTACTTTGCCTTTATGTTGTATCTCTGTGCTATTAAGATGGGTCTCCAGCATTTTTCCTAGGAGAAGCGGCGGCTCAGGAATGGCGCCTTTTATGGAAAATTCAGGCACGCCGGCGGGAATAGTTCCCCGTAGCACCGCATTGTATTGGCGTGGTCCGGCATAGATATAGCCATTGTCGCCGCTTCCTTTCGGGCCTGTATAAATATGATTGTCAAAAGTCAGCCCCGGCACTTCCGGCTCTGTCCTTAAAACCGTGACGGGATCGCCTGGTTTTTTCCCGGGCTGCATCACCAAGTGATAGAGGTTGTCGTGCATAATAATAGCTTGAGGTCCCGCGCCGTAATAGTTGCCAATATCTACCCATGGCCAATAGTCTGGCACATCCTGCTCTTCAAATAGAGAGATATCAAGAATGATGTCGCCGTCAATTTTCTTTATTCCAGCGTCCCGAATCGCCTTTTCCCACATTTTTAAAATTTCTTGCAGTGAAAATGCTTGAGGCTGAAATTCTGAACCCAATGTGGGGTCACCGCTGCCCGTGATGACCAAATTGCCTTTGAGAATCCCTTTCTTGTCAATAGTTCCATTGATTCCCAGAGGCGTATTGTATGTAAAATCAGCCCCGAGAAAGTGGATGGCGGCTGCCGTCGTGACTACTTTCAGCACTGAAGCCGGGGCAAGGCTATTTTCTTCTCCGATGGCCAGCAAAGCTTTGCTTTCATCACAATAGCGGGCATAAAAGCCAAATTGAGAATGTTTGAGTATGTCTTTTGATGCGCTGTGAACGATATCCAGTGCGCTTTGGGCAAAAAGGCCGGCAACCGCAAGGAAGATGCTTACTAATCGTTTCATATTTACTCCAGATTTATTCCACTGGCACGTTGGCGGCTTTGATGACTATCTGATCGATGGCTGCTAATATCTGCAATTCCATTTCGCCGGCAGGCTCTTTCATTGCATTGAGTGTTTTAAGATGCACTTCACCCCAATGTCGCTCAGCAGTTTTTCCTTTTTTTACAAATTTTAAGGCCTCTAAGCCAATGGCTGAAGCCTTGGAGAGATTTTCTGAATGAAACAAGATTTCCCGAAGCTGGGGTCTTGCCTTTAGTAATGGCTCAAGGGCAATGTGATTATTTTTCCATAGCTCAAGCTGCTCTTTTATATTTGAGTGAAGCGCTGCATTCATTTTAGGCGCATCAAGATACCGCCGGACGGTTTGATTAAATTTTCGAGCCGCCGGCGCATCACTCCAAGCATAGTCAACAGGTCGGGTCAGCGGTGTGGCTTGTGTATATTTGCGCCCATTTGCCTCGATATAGAGCTGGTGGCGACGATAGCTGCGCACCGGTGAAAGGAGATCCATAACAGTTCTCAGTGGCTCTACATTTGTAATTCCTGCCATATTCCGTAATCCAGCATCATAAATCTGCAGATGGCGTATTCCCAAACGGTCAAGATGGCGGCTGACCGCATCAAGCCGCTCATACATTGTATCGATATCCCACAGCGATTTTTCAGACCAAAATCTTTCCGCAATGGCAGCGGTTCGGGGCCAGACCCTTTTATCAAATAGCTCATCGGTAACAAACTCCGTCCACATTGTGGCTTCTCCACCCAAAATCTGCTTTTCCAGCTCAGGATTTTTGATATATTCCTCCCGCACCGGGTCCCTCAGCCAGTGACTTTCCGCCGTTTCAAAAAGATCAATATAGTAGCCATTGGAGATGATGCCCCGATAGCCCGCCGCCAGCGCCTTCTCCATATCTTTCATGCGGGGCCACCAAAATTGGGTGATGATGGCTTTGTCCATTCCAAGATCAAGAATTTCACCCCAGCCGATGGTGGTTTTACCATGCTTTTTCACAATCTCTTTCACACGGTCAATGAAATAAACTTGCAGCTCGTGATTGTCTTTGAATTTCTTCTCTTTTTTAAAAGCAGCAATTTCGGGGCTGCGGCTCCAGTGCTTGCCATTATTCTCATCGCCGCCGATGTGAAAATAGGGGTCTGGAAAGAGGGCTGCCATTTCGCCGATAAACTCATCGAGAAATTGATAAGTGCTTTCTCTGGCCGGATTGAAAACAGGATCGTGAACGCCCCAGGTGCGGGCAATGGTATAAACCGAATCTATTGTGGCCAGCTCAGGATGCCCTGGAAACCAGGCAGTGGTGTGCCCGGGCATGTCAAATTCTGGCACCACGCGAATGCCCAGCAAATCGGCATAGTGGACAATGTCACGTATATCATCCTGACTCAGATAGTCGCCGTCGCTGCCCTTTAAATGCAGATTGGGAAAGCGCTTGCTCTCGATGCGAAAGCCTTGGTCTTCCGTCAAATGGAGATGGAGCACATTAAGCTTGACGGCTGCCATCGCATCCAGATTGCGCATAATGGTTTCTTTGCTGATAAAGTGGCGGCAAGGGTCAATCATCAGGCCGCGCCAGGCAAAGCGGGGCTCATCCTCGATTTTTCCGCCGGGAAAATACCAGCCTCTTTCGTCACTGGTGGCAAGCTGCAGCAGTGTTTCCAAAGCATGGAGAATGCCTAGCTCTGATTCGGCCCGAAGCAAAATCAGGTCATTGCTGATATTCAGGGTATAAGATTCACTTTCTCCCAGCCGAGTCTCCCCTTCCCTCGTGCACATAATGAGAAGGCTGCCTTCCGAGCTTAGATTTTCTTTGGTGTAAAGCTGCTGGGCAAAATCCACTGCGCTAATCGTTCCCAGATTTTTCATAAAGCGATTGACTGCCAATAAACTTTTTTCTCCCAAATAGCTGCTGTAGCCGATGCTAAATTGACGATCAATCTGAAATCGCTCTCGATTCAGCTCCATAAGCCTAGGCTGTGGCATCACCGACGGCTCAAAGCGCACCGGTTCACCAATTTTGGGATTTCTAACAAAATCATGCACGCGATAACCCGAATAAACAGCGCCTAAAATCACTAAAACCAGCGCCAGTCCCCAAAAATAATTTTTCATCATATCCTCTTAGTTTCATTGCGGCAAATTATCAATTTTTACCCTTTATTCCAAAGTCAAACCCAGCGCCCATTTTCGTTTTTTAAGAAAGATCCGGTGGGCAATTAAGCCCGACGTATTTTATTTTCTCTGCCCAAAAAACAATTTTTCTTACTACTTAATAAGCATCATCCGCTTAATATCAGTAAATTCTCCCGCTTGGAGGCGATAGAGATAGACGCCGCTGGAAAGCTGGGGCAGATGGAGCTGAATGGTGTGTGCGCCGGCATTCATAGGCTGATTGAGAATCTTATGAACCAACTGTCCCCGCAAATTGTAGAGGCTCAGATTAACAAATTCCTGTCGGGGCAGCGTAAAGCTGATGGCTGTAGAGGCATTGAAGGGATTAGGATAATTCTGGAAAAGTAAAAATGTCTCTGGAAGTGCTTCGTTGTGAATACTCACTGGCATGATGCTCAAAGTAAAAGAGGCCGTATCAGACAATTCTCCAACGCCAAAATCTTTCACAATAACAGAAATAAGCACATCGCCAACGAGACCCTCCGGAGGATAGATATAGACATTGCTGCCAGACGTGTGACCCATAATTCTAAAGGTAAATCCTGCGCTGTCGGCTTCCATCATAATCACATGTTCATCAGCAGGGTCTGGGTCTGTGTAATTGACCTTAATACGAACCCGTGTCGCGTGAGGTGTTTCCATATCTTCCAGTTCTTCAATTTCCGGAGCGCTGTTGGGTGGCGCTTGGCCTTCTGAAGCTTTGACAATGCGCAGGTTATCAATGAAGATTTTACCCCTTTCAGCGCTTTCGTCCGTTTTCCGCAGAAGAATGCCGTCCAGCTTATAATGGTCGCCATCCATCACCTGGTCTGCACTGAGAAAATCACCAACCATATCAGGATTGCTGAGCTTCCATTCTATAAGCCGCCAGCCATACCAATTGATAGGCCTCCAGGCCATCACCTCGATAATATCTTCAGTATTATTGCCTGATACGTTTTTTTCATAGAGGGAAAAGCTAAATTCTGTAAGGCTGCTGTCACCATAAACATAGGCCTGCACTATCCAGGTGGTGTCAAAAGCTACATTTGCAGGTGTTCCGCCGTGGTGCAGACGGCAGAGATGTGTCGTATCTTGCATATCCCATTGATAAGTGAGCTGTCCGCTTTTGCGGTTATCTTCGGCAAAAGAAGACCCTGGCAGATAATTGCTGCTGACAATTGAAAAAACCGTATTGCTGCCGATGACACCTGTCGTTGAACCGCTGCCAGTAGGTTGCCACCAGCCCAGGTTTTCATTCATAGGGTCCAGGGTGTTTTTCTCACTATAGTAGAAATTATCCGTTGTGAAAGTCAATGTGAAATCTGCGTCCATCGTATTGCCCGCCGTATCGCTTACTGCACTGGATATGCTAAGTGTATAGCTTTCATCACTGATTAATTGCGAAAAACTCCGGACCGAGATTAATGAGCGGTTTTCAGTAACAGTGGCTACAATCTCCCGAGAGATGGGAGAGCCGTTTCGGCTGAGAATCAAATTCGCCTCAGTGAGGCTTTCAATGTCAATCAACTCATCAAACTGGATATTCAATGCATCATCGTAGTTAAATTCTGCTTCGCCATTTGCAGGATAAAAATTGATAATTTTCGGCCCGTAAACATCGCTGGCGAAGGTTTTAAAATTCCACACGAAAGGATCTCCTGCTTCGCCGTCACCATTGCCATCAAGCTGAACGCCATTGACATCGGTGGCGCTTTCCAGCAAGGTGACCTGATATTCGATGCCGTCTTCTAAGCCGTCAGCAAAGGAGATTTCGGCAAGCTTTTCTGCGGCATCCCATTCAAATTGCGCATCGCCGGCGGCAGGCTCGATACTAAAAGCGCTTTCCACAGAGGCGGTGTTCATCTCCTTTGAGAATGCGATTTTCAGCGGCCAGACTGCCGGCAGGCTGTCAGCTTCCGCCGGATATGTAAAAACAATAGCAGGTGGAAAAGAGGGAATGGAATCAGTGCTGGCATCGACAGTGAAATCCGATTCATTCCAATAGCGATTGGCAGCTGTGGCAGCGTAATAATACTGACCATTAAAGGACTGCGTACCATCAAAAGATTCGGTATGGGTAATTGCTTCATTTGAAAAATATCGTCCCACCAGTGTCGTTTGCTCTTTATCAAAGCTGCCATCTTCGCTGCGATAAAGCAAGTACCAGTGCAAACCATCGTGGGCAGCATCCGGCGTAATCGTAAACTCATATTCTAAATCGCTGATTTTATTCATTGCCAGAGCCGGAGCAGCCGGAACTTCCTGCGAGAGAAAAATGCTGGGGGCAATTTTACTATTCTTGGCAAAAAAGCTTTTTCCTGCCGGCTCCCAGTAAGTATGCCCCTGCCAGTCGCCATAACTAAAGAATTGAAAGCCGCTGGTATAATCAATGGTGCGGCAGGCTTCCACAATGGAGGGGTGATTATTCCAGACGCCGGCATCAGCTAAAATATAGGAGCCGGGACCGACAGTATAGAGACGCTGAGCGGCAATGCCTTCTGTCAGGTGCATTTTCCAATTCATATTTGCGTCATTTTGCAGCATTCCCGTGAAACCACTGGCATTGGTCCAATGATAATGCATTGGCATCACATGATCAACATGGCCCTCATTAAACCATAAAGCTGCATCCTGAAAAACAGTGCCGTAGCCCTGCCAACTGGACCAATTATATTTTCCCAAAACAGCTGCAGATAATTTCACCCAGGGTTTCACCGTTTGGATGGAATCGTGCACCATTGAAACAAATTCGGTAACACTCCAGCGCCACCACTCTTCCCAGGAACTAAATCCGCTGGGCACACCGGCAGAATACGGATGCTCCACATCGTAGAGATAGCGGCCGGCTTTGCTTTCGTTCAGGTCATCGATCACGTCCTGCGGCGGTGTCATGTCAGGCAGATTTTGCTCTTCTGCAGTCTTGGCCCAGGCCTGGCTTAGCTTACTGTTGCTATATTCATTCCAGCGGACATAGTCAAAGTGCAGGCCATCAACATCATAGTTATTCACCACCTCCATCGCCACATTGCGGGTATATTCCCTTACCGCAGGCAAACCAGGACTCAGGGCGCGGCTTGAAGTCATGGGATTGCCGTCCTGATCGCGGCAGACCCATTCGGGATGCTCAGCCGCCGGCGCGCCAGCTACAGTGCTGCTGGCCTGAAAAACATTAAACCAGGCGTGCAGTTCCAGACCCCGCTTGTGAGCTTCTTCTATGGCGTATTCCAGAGGGTCAAAACCGGGATAAGTTCCGCCGGCATAAGGTCCCCAGGGCTCATAGTCGCTGTCGTAATAAGCCGTGCCGCCCTGGCGCACATGCCAGACCACGGCATTCATATTGGCTGCTACATGATTATCGAGAATGGTGCGGATTCGTGCTTTTCCCTGCTCCACCGTCTGATTAGCGGTAATCAAGTGCCAGGTAATAACCCACGTTGCTCTAAATTCAGTGTTTGTCTCCTGCGCCGAAACTGCGCCAACTGTCATCATCAGCGCCATCAGCATTAGAATAATCTTTCTCATTGTTTTCTCCTCAATTTCTTATTTATAGAGATAATATTTTTTTGAAATGCTGCGGAAATTCTCGATATCTTTATTGAGAATGGGT
>DSDE01000411.1 GCA_011049095.1 Fidelibacterota bacterium | reverse complement strand
TTTTGAGCGTAGTCGCGATGCACTTCCAGAAATTCGCGGTGGTCGCTTATGGCTGTAATCACTTTTATCATATCATAGGGTTTATTTGGATTTTCTGGAACCACAGTTTTTAAAATTTCATCGGCCCGGGAGATGGGATCAGTGCAGTCTAGGAGAGGCGGGTCATCCTGGTTGTTATCCGGCAGATAGCTAAGAAGTTTGCGGGTCATTTCGAAGGCCGATAGCTCGCTGGCACAGGCAAAATGAGCCACACCGCTTTTGCTGGCATGGGCCATAGCGCCGCCAAGCTTCTCTTGAGTTACGTTCTCATGGGTGACAGTTTTTACGACATCAGGGCCGGTGACAAACATATAGCTGCTGTTTTTTACCATGATTGTGAAATCGGTTATCGCTGGAGAATAGACGGCGCCGCCGGCACAAGGACCCAATATAAGAGAAATTTGGGGAATGAGACCGCTTGCCATAGTATTGCGGAGAAAAATCTCAGCATAGCCGGCGAGACTCACCACCCCTTCCTGAATACGGGCGCCGCCGCTGTCATTGAGGCCAATGACCGGCAAACCGGTTTTCATAGCCAGGTCCATAATTTTCACAATTTTCTCGGCGTGTGCTTCGCTGAGGCTGCCGCCAAAAACGGTGAAGTCTTGGCTAAAGATAAAAACTTTACGTCCATTGATGAGGCCGTATCCCGTGATGACGCCATCTCCCATCGGTCTTTGCGAGTCTAAGCCAAATTCTTTGGAGCGGTGGCGGACAAACATATCCATTTCTCTGAAGCTTCCCTGGTCCAGGAGCAGGCCGAGCCGTTCCCGTGCTGTCAGCTTTCCCTTTTCATGCTGAGCCAGTATGCGGTCTTCTCCGCCTCCTGCCAGAGCTGCTTCCCGCATTGTTTGCAGAAATTCTTTTGCTTTCATAAACGATTGGGTCCTTTCTATAGATAGCCTTCATCGGCGAAGCTTGTGTAGTCATTCCCACCGATTATGACATGGTCTCGCACACTGATTCCCAGCAATTCGCCGCCAGCTACAATCTTTTTCGTAAGGCGAAGGTCTTCGTTGCTGGGCGCTGGATTGCCGCTGGGGTGATTGTGCATGAGAATAATGCTGGATGCCAGATGATCAATTGCGGCTTTAAAAATCTCCCGCGGATGGACTGCCGCCGCGCTGAGGTGCCCCTGACTGATCTGAATGACTTTAGTCACCCGATTGTTGGTATTGAGGATAAGAACCTGGAATATTTCAACAGTGCGAATACTCAGCTCTGGCCCGTAAAATTTAGCGACATCTTTAGGTGAGCGTATCTGCACCCATTTTTCACTGTTATTTGCCCTGGCAAATCGGAGCCCAAGCTGAAAAGCAGCGCCGATAGTGACAGCTTTAGCCGGGCCGATGCCCTTGACGCGTTTGAGGGAGGCAACACTCATTCTGCCCAGGTTTTCCACACCGCCGGCCTCATATAAAATACGCCGAGCGATATCCACCGCTGACTCATTTTTTATGCCGGTGCGCAGCAATATGGCGATAAGCTCGGCATCTGTAAGCTTATCAGGACCAAAACGCTCCAGTTTTTCTCGGGGACGCTCATCTTCCGGCCAAGCTGTTATGCTGCGGAAATTTTTTTCAGTGTCTGCCATTGCTCAGTTTTTCCCCTTCAATTTGCTGTCTAAAACAAAAGTGACCGGGCCATCATTGATAAGCGCCACCTCCATCATAGCGCCAAAACGGCCGGTCTGCACTGGTATCCCCTCTTTTTCAAGCTGACGGCAGAAATAGAGATAGAGTTTTTCTCCCTTTTCTGGCGGCGCTGCATTTGTAAAACCCGGTCGCCGGCCCTTTAGCCAGTCGCCGCAAAGGGTAAACTGAGAAACAACAAGCGCGCTGCCACCGATATCTGTAATAGAGCGATTCATTTTGCCGGCCTCATCAGAAAAAACACGCAAAACAGAAGTTTTTGCTGCCAGAAAATCAGCGTCGGTCTCGGAATCGGTATCAAAAACGCCCAGCAAAATCATAAATCCGCTCTCAATTTGGGAAATTCGCTCGCCATCTATAGAGACAGAACTCTCTTTGACTCTTTGAAGCACAGCAATCATTACGCAAACCACACTTGTTTATCACCGATCTGGCTGCGGAGCTGGCTGATGAGCAAATTGGATGTATTGACCCGCATCCCCTGTGAAAGCAGCAGCTTTTCACCGTCATTTTCTGTGGCAATATGAAAGTAGAGTTTCGCCTCTCCAGGATATTTGCGCATCAGCTGCTTAAGCTGATTTAAAAAAGCATCGCCTGTCTGCTCTTTATTTAAGCGCAGGTGCACGCTTTTGGCCATCTTTTCCCGCATCTCCTCAAGGGGGAGAATGCCATTGGCAAAAAGGGTGCTCTCATTGCGATCATCATCTCTATCGGAACGCTTCCCCTCTACAAAAAGTTTGGCGTTATCTTCAATAAGCTGATGATATTGATCGTAAATATCTCCAAAAACCAGCACCGTCACCTCGTTTTCCAGACCTTCCAGACTAAACCGGGCATAATTTCGTTTTTTTGAATCGATGCCGGTTTTTTTGCCCTTGACGATACCGCCAATTCGAATGGGGATATTGTTTTGCTTATTTTCCTCATTTAGAAGGTAATCATTGCAGAAAAGCTCCAGCTCTTCCCGAAATGGCTCAAGAGGATGTCCGCTGAGATAGTAGCCAATATTAGATTTTTCCATTTCCAGTTTTTCTTCGTCACTGTAATCGGGCAGCTCCGGTAATGAGGGTTCAGTGATGAGACTTTTTGTCACATCGCCAAAAAGACTTACCTGCGGACTGTTTTTCTCTTCCTGAACGCGTTGTCCATATTGAAAAGCAGCTTCAATGACCTCAAATTTCTGGCGCCGGTTTCCAGGCAGAGAGTCCAGCGCGCCAGCCAGGGTCAGGCCTTCCAAAACGCGCTTTCCCACCTGTTTCAGATCAATGCGGCTGGTGAGATCATACAGAGATTTAAAGGCGCCATTGGCGTTTCTTTCGCTCACGATGGCATCGCAGGCTTTTTCGCCTACATTTTTGATGCCGTTCATGCCATAGGTGACCGATTCTCCATCGCTTGTGAAAAGGGTTTCGCTGCGGTTGATGTCAGGTGGCTTGAGGGTAAGGCCCATTCGCCGCAGCTCATTCAGCAGCTCAACGATTCGTTTATTATTGGTCCGCTCGCTTGTGAGGTTGGCGGCCATAAATTCCGCTGGATAATGGGCTTTCAGGTAGGCTGTCTGATAGGCTACCAGCGCGTAGGCCACGGAGTGGGATTTATTAAAGCCATACTCGGCAAATTTTAGAATAAGATTATAAATGGCGCTGGCAATCTCTTTAGAAACGCCATTTTGCATTGCGCCCTCGATAAATTTCTCCTGGAGCTGATTCATAATGCTGATATTCTTTTTTCCCATAGCCCGCCGCAGATTATCGGCTTCTCCAAGGCTAAGCCCTCCAACCAGGGCGGCAATTTGCATAACCTGCTCCTGATAGACAATAATGCCATAAGTATTTTTTAGAATGGGCTCCAGCAGGGGGTGAAGGTATTCAACTTTCTCAAAGCCATGTTTTCGGGCGATATAGCTGGGAATATTATCCATCGGGCCCGGGCGATAGAGGGCATTCATAGCTACCAAGTCATCTATTCGATTAGGGCGGAGCTTTTTGAGGTATTCCCGCATTGGCGGTGATTCAAACTGAAAAACAGCTTGTGAGCGCCCTTCACTAAAAAGTTTATACACTTCGGGGTCATCCAGGGGAATATTATCTATGTCAATTTCGATGCCCCGCTTTTTCAGCATCTTCAGGGTTTGATCTATGACAGTAAGAGTCCGCAGCCCTAAAAAGTCCATTTTCAAGAGGCCAAGATCATCCAGCAGCTTGCCATCCCATTGTGTGGTCACATCACCTTTGGTGGATTTGTAGAGCGGCACGTAATCGCTTATATCTCCCGGCGCGATGACGACACCGGCAGCATGAATACCGGCATGGCGGTTCATACCCTCCAGCACTAAGGCGTGTTTCCAAAGCTTCTGATAGCGGTCATCATTGTCAATAAGCTCCTTTAGCTCTGGCGAGTCGTTGTAGGCTTTATTCAGCGTCATTTTCAATTCATCGGGAATAAGCTTGGCAATGCGGTCTCCTTCCGCGTAGCTCATTTTCAGCACTCTGGCCACATCCCGCACCACTGCCTTGGCTTTCATCTGGCCAAAAGTGATTATCTGGCAGACCGATGTGGCGCCATATTTTTGCCGAATGTAATCAATGACTTCGGAACGCCGCTCGTAGCAAAAATCAATATCAATATCAGGCATGCTGACCCGCTCTGGATTGAGAAAGCGCTCAAAAAGCAGTGAATAGGGAATGGGGTCCACATTGGTAATACCCAATGCATAGGCAACCAATGAGCCGGCTGCCGAGCCCCGGCCTGGCCCGACAGGAATGCCATTCTTTTTAGCATATTGAACAAAATCCTGGACGATGAGAAAGTAGCCGGGGAAGCCCATTTTTTCGATGACATCCAACTCATAGGTCAGCCGTGGAACATATTCTTCGGGGATGCCATCAGGAAAGCGGACTTTCAGACCTTCTAAGGAAAGATAACGAAGATACTCACCCTCGGTCTTGACCGGCAGCCCCTTGGGAATCGTAAAAACCGGCTGCAGATACTGCTTCTGTCCCAAGTCAACATTACAGCGCTCAGCTATTATTACCGTGTTTTCCAGAGCTTGGGGCGTATCGGCAAAAAGCTCAGCCATCTCCTGTGGCGATTTGATGTAAAAACTGTCCCCATAGTAGCGTTGCCGGCTTGGATCATCCAGATCCTTATTAGTCCCCAGACAAAAAAGAATGTCATGGGACTGCGCGTTTTCTTTGTAGGTATAGTGGGCATCATTGGCGCAAACCAGCGGCAAGCCTAAGTCGTGGCTCAGCTCAATGAGCATGTCCCGGGCAATTTTTTCTTCTGGAATGCCATGATTCTGCAGCTCTAAGTAAAATCGACCAGGAAAGACTCTGGACAAATCCAATGCTGCAGCCCTGGCCGCCTCATAGCCAGATTTGATGGCTGCTTCCGGTACAGCGCCTTTGATACAGGCTGATAAAGCGATAAGACCCTCATTGTATTTCTGAAGCAGCTCCATATCAATGCGGGGCTTATAATAAAAACCTTCCAGATAGCCCAGGCTGGTGAGCTTGATGAGATTATGCCAGCCGGTGTTATTCATAGCGAGCAGCACCAGATGATTATATCGCTGTCCTTCGCCCTTTGGCGGCGGTGTATTATCAAAACGTCCGTCTTTGGCCACATAGACTTCACAGCCGAAAATGGGTTTGACGCCAAGCTTTTTTGCCGCGTTGGCGAAATGGATAGCGCTGAAAAGATTGCCATGCTCCGTCAGGGCCACGGCATTCATCCCCAGCTCTTTCACCCGCTCAACAATGGTTTTCACTTTCTGGGCGGCATCCAGCAGACTGAAATCACTGTGCAGATGAAGGTGTACAAAATCACTCATTTAAATTTTCCTAAATAGATGGCTAAAAGTCCCCAAAACATATCAATTTTGAGAAAAAGAGATACTGCGCCAAAGCGGCTTTTATCCTGATGGCGATAGAGATAGATCAGCAGCGCCAGCAGGGGGATTTGAACCGTCGGTATGACGCTCCAAAGGTAATATGGTCCATAAAAGCCCAGCATTGAGGGCAATGGAATCAAAAGAATGAGAAAGATCAGCAGCGCATTTAAAAGCCTGATGCTGGCAGGTATTCCCGCTATGAGGGGAAAGGTGCGGGCATTAACAACGTCGTCGCCGGCCAGGTCCTCGGCATCTTTTACCAGTTCCCGAATCAAAGTATAGAAAAAAGCTAGAACGAAGGGGACAATTCCGATGCGAAAATTGCCGAAAGCCGTGGCGGAAAAGAGAAAAGCTAGTCCCAGAACAAAACTGACCAGCAGGTTTCCCCAGAGTGGCGAACGCTTTAAAGAAATAGAGTAGCAGATCATGAGGGGCGTAGCTACTATAAAAGAAATGATAAAAGCCTGAAACGGAAGCTGAATGGCAGCGATGAGATTCCCCAGGAAAAAAGCAGCTAAAGAAAAGATAAGGGCGGCATTGCGGCTGATTTTTCCTGATGGCAAGGGTCGTCCAGGCTTGTTAACGCGGTCAATCTCGATATCCATCCAATCATTGATGGCATTGGCGCCGGCATTAAGGAGCAGCACCGTCAAGATTGCCGACACAATTATCTCCAAGGGCGGCATCTGAGGAAAAAAGGCAGCACAAATCCAAACCGAAAGCCCCCCCAGCAACAAGTTTACAGGGCGGCTCAAAGTCAGATAGGCGGTCAAATTCATACGATAGTTTCCATTTTCAACCGGTGATAAGATACGGGCATAGCAGCAAAATCGGAACTATTTTTCTCACCTGGATGAATCTTTATCACTTGGATCAGGCTTCTCTAAGTAATAATAGCGCACCATACCCGGCAGGATTTTTACCTCTAAGGGCGTCACACCAAAAATCTCCCCGTCAGGATTGCAAAATTTCTGCGGATCGCTGCTGACCTTGACATGTTTTGCCTGATAGACTTTCACCGCAGGATGCTCTATATGGCTCCCGTTAAATACTTTGGGAAAGGTCTTAAACAGCTCAGGCCTGTCAATGGCATTTAAGACCATCACCTCCATCAGTCCATCATCAAATTTGCTGTTTGGACTTATTTTCATATTTCCCGCTACCCAGACGCTGTTGCAAAAATAGACAAAATTTGCATTGTGCTCCACTTTTTGACCATCAATCTCCATCGTGACGTGTATGGGTTTTAGGCGAAGCATCTCCCGCAAAACCCCCATTGCATAAGCCGTTTGGCCCAATTTTTTGTAGGGCTCTGACCAGAGGCTCACATCGGCAACGAAACCAAAGCCCATATTATTGACGAAATACCATGGCGTATGATCAGTGGTGAAGCGAATGACGTCAGCAGCTTTGTGCTTCCCTTCCTGGAGTGCCCGAATTCCCTCTTCGACAGTGAAGATATTCATATCTTTCACAAAGGAATTACCGGTGCCAACAGGAATCAGCGCGATGGGCGGCACATTCTTCTCAGGATTATTCATAATGCCATTGAGCACCTCAAAGGCTGTGCCGTCTCCGCCCAAGCTCACCAGCGCATCGGTTTCATACAAATTGAGATTTTTTACTATTTCCGTGGCATGAAAGCGATACATTGTCCTGTGTGGAATGACTTCATAGCCGGCATCCCGCAGCCGTTTGAGAATGTGAGGAAACATCTTCAGGCTTTTGCCCCGCCCGGAATGGGGGTTGAAAATGAGCTGAATTTTCACGTTTTTTCCTTTTCTGCAAGTCGGTTTAACTTTGTGATTAATCTTTGATGGCGCTGCGCTAAGGCCGCACGGTCACTGTCGCGGTGTTGGGGCAGCCTCCGTTCGGCTTCTTTTGTAATCGAAAGCGCCAGAGAAAATTCACCTGTCTGATGCTCAAAATACTTGGCCAGACAAAGATAGGGCTCTAAGGCAAAGGGCAGGCTTTCATCAGCGGCCTGTCGCCAGGATTCTAAGGCGTTCTCCCAATCACCGGCTGCACGATGGAGCCTTCCCAAGGCTAAAAGGGTTTTCAGGCGCCGGTCTTTGCTGATTTCCGAGGCTAAAACTTGTTGAAAATGGTGCCGGCTCCGCGCAATATCATCAGCCTTGAGAAAATGACGCCCTTTGGCAAATTCTGTACGGGGGTCTTTCACTGGCTCTGATTGTGCCAATTGTTGATAAAGCTCAATGAGTGCCGCGGCCATACTGACGATATCCAGCTCATTATGGAGGAAAATGGAAGCGAGTTTTCGGGCATCTCGCCGGCGCAGATAATCAAAATAGACGCCGGGTATCAATTCCCCGGGAATGTCAGCTTCCCGATAAAGGCCAAGCTGCTCTTTCTCCACTGTCTGAAGCCGACAGTTTTTCATCGCATATTTCCACAGGCTGCGAACTGGCTGCAAAAGGTCAAGATGCGCCATAGATTCTGACGGTGGCGCTTGCCGATTCAGGGCATAGCGAGCGGCTATCAGCGGCAGATCGTAGGCCCGGCCATTAAAGCTGATAATCATTTGAAAATTCTTGAGAATCTCTGTCAGCAGATAAAGCTGCCCCGCTTCTCTCTCTAATTCAGAAAGGAAAAGCTGAGTCACAATAAAATGCTCCTTCTCATACCAGCCCAGACCAATAAGAAAGGGTACAACACCGCTGCCGCCCAGGCCGGTGGTCTCTGTATCGAGAAAAAGCCAGCTCCTATAATCGCCGGCAGCTTCTGATAGCTGCAAAAGATTGGTCAGGTTTTCGGGAATGATAGATTTTGCCAGAGACAAATCACTTGATCCATATAGCTCAGACAGCGGATAATATCGCTCAGTGACATAAATATCGCCATAAGGCGTGAGCTTCCACTTCCCGGAAACCCGGTCTTCCAGGACTATAGATTCTGCTTTGCTCTGCAACGGCAAAAGGCTTTCCCGACGGCCCGCTTTGAAGCTACGCTCCAGCTCAAGCCGAAACTCAGCCACACTGCTTTCCTGCCTGAGAGCGCTCTCCCCTTTGCTCTCGCCCGATAGCTGTCTGAGTTTATCCCGCATCGTTTTCATTATTGATTCATTTTAGTATTAATTAATCTATGTGGCAAGAAATTTGTTTAAAATTAATGTGAGCAATTTTCAAGATTACCATGCAAATTGATGAATGGCATAGAAACTATGCAGCAATTTTCGCCTGATTTGCAAAATTTTCAGACGCTTTTTTAAATTTGAAGCGCCAGATGAATTTTTCTAATGAACGGAAATTCCTCAAAAAATTTTACCCAAAATGGCTGTCAGAAGGGTTTGTCAGAAAAGAATTCCCAGATTCCCATCATCCAGGCCAATGAAGCAATGAGCCAGTGTGAAAGGGTCACACCCAGAAGTGTGCGGTGACGAAAAAAAAAGCTGCCTCCAGAAAATACCCAAAAGTAAGCTGACAAGGGCGATTTCTATAGAATAGCTGAGATGCATTGATGCAAAAAGACCGGCAGGAATCAATACAGCAAAGAGATGACGATTTCTGCCGGAAAGAATCTTTTCCAAAACTGTCTGAAAAACACCACGAATCAGAGCCTCCTGTAAAAAGGCCAAGCCCAGGTAAATCAAGACGGGAAGGCTAAAAAATTTATATTTGAAAATCTGTGGCGACTGTATTATATGTTTTTGCGCCTGGTAATTGTTTTGCAGCCACAGAAAAAAACAAAAACAAGCAGCGTCAGGAAAAGAGATTCACCAAGGGCCTGCAAGAGCCCCTGCCGTCAAAAACCAAACTGTGATATTGGCATCTTCAGACGACGCACAAGCATAATCGCAAGCAAAAGATAGATGATTTCGATAGTTCTTATTGTGAACTGATTAAGAAATGGGAAATACTGCATCACGCCAATAAGGAAAATATACGCCACCATTTGAAGCAGAAAAACGACACTGATACTTGTCAGCAGCTCCAGATTAAATATGCCCTTTTCCAGAATACGGTTTTTTTTTCTGAAGCTCTTCAATATTCTCGATAAGTGTCTCCTCCCGCGCCTCCAGCTTCACGGTCATCAGATTTAGCTTTTCAGTAAAACTAAGCAGTTTGGCAGGATATCTTGTATCATTGAGAATAGTATCCAACTCAGTGCCCTGACTATAGTCGCCGCGAATGATCTTTTTGACGACCGCGTTTAGTTTGCAAAAATATTCCCTTTTCATCCAATATCCTTTCTTGCTAAAGCGCAGACCCACGATTGATATAGTCCCAGAAGCCAATCAGCCAGGCAAAATTGCCGATAAGCCAGTGGGAAAGCGTCACGCCAATAACTGTGCGATGGCGGAAATAGAGCCAGCCCCAGGGGATACTCAGCAGCGCCGAAAAAATAGCCAATGTCAGCGAATAATTAAGATGCACCGCTCCGAAAACACCCGATGCTAAAATGATGACCAGCCAATATTTTTGGGGATGCTGACTGCTGTCATAAAATACTGTCTGATAAATTCCGCGGATTAATGTCTCCTGAATGAAAGCCACGGGCAGATAGGCCAGTGTCATAGCGCTGATTATTGGATATTTTATGAGCGGGCCAGCCAGTGATTCTGCGCCTTATCAAAAGCGAATTGTTTCCGTTTCAAAGCTGCGGCTGTTTCCAAATTATCATCAGCATTTCCATAAATCAAATTGGGAATGACCAAAATCGGCAGGACTATTCCCACAAAAGCCAGCCCGGTAAAGCAAAAACCGGCAATGAGAAGTAAAATTCTCACAGGCTTGGATGCTGGCTGATTTGCTTTCAAATTTGGAATATTTCAGTTAGGGATGGCAATTTATTCCCGGCGCATATTTTCATTGAGGAGCATACTGAGCTTATTGCCTGCGGCGCTGCGGCTGTATGCTATATCGTGAACAATAGCCTGAAGAATTGTCATTCCCAAATTATCATCGGCCCTGACTTTTTCCAGAAAATTTCCGGCTTCGTTTTGGTCTTCGAGGATAATGTGCATCTCCTCACTCTTTTCCGAATAGGAGAGAGTGAGCTTTAGCGGTCCGGCATTAGGGACTGAAAAATAGAGATTGAGCGCCTCTTCCACCGCCAGCAGGGTGTTTTGCACCATTTTTTGGCTGAGAAAATGCTTTTCGCAAAATTGCTCAATCTGCCCGTTCATAGCATATAGATCATAGCTGGCTGATTTGATTTCGTAGATAAAATTACGCAGACGATTGATAAAGCTAATGGTTTTTTCCCGTTTGGGAGCGGCAAAAACCTGCTCGGGCGGACCCGACTCATAGATTATGCCTTCATCCATATAGAAAACGCGATTAGAGACATCCCTGGCAAAGCCCATTTCGTGGGTAACGATGGCCATAGTCATACCCTCTTTGGCCAGCCGGCGAATGACAGCCAAAACCTCACTGATCATCGTAGGGTCCAAAGCAGAAGTGGGCTCGTCAAAGAGGATAATTTCCGGCTCCATAGAGAGGCAGCGGGCAATGGCGACACGCTGTTTCTGGCCGCCAGAAAGCTCATCAGGCAGACTGCCCGC
>DSDE01000507.1 GCA_011049095.1 Fidelibacterota bacterium | reverse complement strand
CTTTAGCTATTTTCAAGGCTCGCGCCAATACCGCCCGTCCCGAATCGACCATCCAGCCGCTTTTGGCCAGGGGAGCATTACTCTTTTTTAGACTCTCCGCCTAGAGAATGTTCAGATCCGGAATAAAAATGAGCAGTATCGCAGCAAGACAGGACGGTAAATTACTAACAAACAATATTTCTCGCTCGCTCATCACACTGAATATACAAATCCAAGGTAAGAAAAGCTTCCAGCTTATAAAATGAGCACAAGCGAGCCACTTGTGGCGCTAGAAATGAAAAGCGGGACGCTTTCCCTACTATAAAAAAAGCCCCGCCGAAGCGAGGCTTTAAAGGATGGATTTAAAATTTTTGATTACGTGGCTTTGAATTCGGAAACCAGTGCCTGAATAGACTGCTTGGCATCGCCAAATAGCATTCGGGAATTTTCTTTAAAGAAGAGGGGATTCTCGATGCCGGCAAAACCGCTGCGCATGGAGCGTTTGAGAATGATTACCGTGCGGGCATAATCCACATTAATGATGGGCATACCGTAAATGGGACTGCTTTCGTCTTCACGAGCGGCGGGATTTACCACATCATTGGCGCCGATGACGACAGCCACATCCACTGTATTCATTGTAGGGTTGATGTCCTCCATTTCACGCAGCTTGTCATATTCTACATTGGCTTCGGCCAGGAGCACATTCATATGACCGGGCATACGTCCCGCTACCGGGTGAATGGCATAATTGACTTCGATATCATTGGCTTCCAGCAGGTCACCCAGCTCTTTCACAACGTGCTGCGCCTGAGCCACAGCCATTCCATAACCGGGTACAAAAACCACAGAGCGGGCAGATTCCAGAACAAGGTAGGCGTCTCCAGCTGAAATTGGTTTGACTTCACCTTGCACTACTTTACCATGGCCGGCGGTGGTGGCGCCAAATCCGCTAAAGAGGACATTGCCAATAGAGCGGTTCATCGCTTTAGCCATAATATTTGTGAGAATAATTCCGCTGGCACCTACAAGGGAGCCGGAGACGATGAGGACGTTATTATTGATGACGAAACCAGCGGCAGCGGCGGCCAGACCGGAAAAGGAATTTAGCAGGGAGATCACTACCGGCATATCAGCGCCGCCAATGGGAATCACCAGGAGAATACCCAGGATTCCGGCCAACACAATCACGGTGATAAAGAGCCAGTAAGCTTCCAAACCAAAAAGATGAGTGATGCCAGTGGGCTCGATGACAATAAAAACACCCAAAACAACTGTAACGGCTATGAGAATAATATTGAGTATATGCTGTCCCGTGAAAATTGTTGGTTTGCCGTCAATGAGTTCCGCCAGTTTGGTATAAGCAATGATACTTCCGGTAAAAGTGATACCGCCGATAAGAACCGACAGAAAAATGGGGAGCATGGTGCCGATACCCAGACCGCTTCCCACCTGATAAACAGCCCAGCCAACTAAAAGCGAAGCGATACCGCCGGAGCCATTGAAAAGCGCTACCATTTCCGGCATTGCCGTCATTTTCACAAGGCGGGCGGCCGGGGCGCCAATAAGAGAACCCAGGACAATACCGAGAATAATCCATTCATAGCTGACAATATCTTTATTCAGCAGTGTCAGAATAACTGCCAGAAGCATACCGATTGAGGAGTTTAGATTTCCTCTGCGGGCTGTTTCTGGTGAGCTGAGCTGTTTTACGCCGATGATAAAGAGCAGCGAAGCAACAATATAGCCAAGATTAATCAGGAGCTCAAAATTAAAATTCATTTTTTAGCCTCCTTTTTCTTGAACATCGCCAGCATACGGTCTGTCACCAGGTAGCCGCCCACCACATTGATGGTGGCGAAGGTGACGGCCGCGGTGCCTAATACGATGGTGACCCAGGTGTCGGCGCTTCCGGCAGAGAGAATAGCGCCCACCAGCGAGATGCCGGAGATGGCATTTGCGCCGCTCATCAGGGGTGTATGCAGAGTTGCCGGTACTTTCGAGATCAGCTCAAAGCCGGTGACGATGGCCAGCATTAATATAAATAAGAGATAGATTGTTTCCATTTAGAGCTCCCAATGTTTTTTCAGTTGTTCGTTTACCAGCTTGCCTTCTTTGATGATACGGGCACCATGAATAATTTCATCATCTTTTTCAAAGTCAAACTGATTGGCTTTTGCATCCCAGAAGTGGGTGAGAAAATTCACCACATTGGCGCTGTACATCTGGCTGGCGTGAATGGCAACGCGACCTGGAAGATTGCGCAGACCGATAATATTCACACCATCAACGAGCAGTTCTTCGCCGGGTTTACTCCCTTCCACATTGCCGCCGGTTTCTACAGCAAGGTCCACCACCACGCTGCCGGGGCGCATCCCTTTCAGCATTTCGGCAGTGATGATGCGGGGCGCTTTCCGTCCAAAAACCTGTGCTGTGGTGATGACCACATCCGCCATGTGAATATGTTTCACCATCAGATCCTGTTGTTTTTTAAGCTGCTCAGACGTCAATTCTTTGGCGTAGCCATCCTTGGTCTGACCTGTTTCACCCAGATCAATTTTGATAAATTTAGCGCCTAGTGACTGCACCTGCTCTTCTACCACCGGTCGTGTGTCAAAGGCTTCAACCCTTGCGCCCAGACGTTTGGCAGTGGCGATGGCCTGCAGTCCTGCCACACCGGCGCCGATAATGAATACTCTGCTGGGCGAAATGGTGCCTGCGGGGGTCATCATCATGGGGAAAACTTTATTCAGCCTCTCGGCAGCCAGCACCACGGCCACATATCCGGCCAGGTTGGCCTGACTGCTCATGGCATCCATTTTCTGCGCCAGGGTCGTGCGGGGAATCATCTCCATACTGACGGCGGAAACGTCTCTTTTTAAAAAGCTCTCTAAGGTCTCTTTCTCAAAGAAAGGGTCCAGATAGCTGATATGGAGCGCTCCCTTTTTCAATAGCCCAATTTCATTTTTGGCAGGCCGGTTGAGGCGTACCACAATATCGCTCTCTTTCAAAATCTCTTTGGCGCTGCTTTTAATCTGCGCGCCGGCTTTTTCATATTCGGCGTCTGTATAGCCTACAGACAGGCCAAGCCCCTTTTCGATATAGAGCGTCACGCCTGCCAGCCCGGTCAATTTTTTGGCTGATTCGGGTATAAGCGGCACACGGCTTTCATACTCTTTCGTTTCACGGGGAATTCCAATAATCATAGCTGTCCCTCCTATAATATCTCATTGTTTATCATCGCGAAAAGATAAGTTTTTTAAGTTCATATTGCAAGCGCTATACAGTACAATATTGGTCGGAATTCACTGCTGTCCTAAATAATCTGGAAAGCTGATTACAATACTTTATTTACAGTGTCTTGAAAACTGAGATTTGAGGATTTTCGGTTTAATCCCCCCAAAATCTCATTTACTGCATCTATCCTTTTCTTCTTAATTTGTCTTGATCCGTCAGGGGAAGAACAGGTCCAAAATTAAGCAACACTTCGACTCTGCTCAGTGACCGCACTTCATCCGTCGACTGACGTATCAGTGACCGGGGCTGTCACAAACTCGGGGAAGATTCTGCCTGAAAGCGGGAGACATGGAAAGCGAGATTTGTGATAGACTATACAGTTGTACAAGCTAAAATAATTATTGTAGGCTTCAGTTTTGTGCTCCTCAACGCGCCACGTCTCTTTTCCGTCTTCAAACACAATCTTCTTTTTCCCGAATTCGTGAAGGCCCGGATTAAATCAACTTGGAAAAGGGATTTGTGAATAGGAAAATTTTATTTTGGACAGGTCTGGTCGGAATTATGCCATTTTTATCTTATGACACTGCTTATTTCAATAACCTAGAAAGCCTGTTGCTTCACTCGAGCGATACTTTTGAGCATGAGGGGCGCTTTCATTTTCTCTAAAAGGAGCCTATATCCTTTCAGAAATAAATGAAGGTTGGGATTGCGGATATCTTTATTTGATGGGCATTGTGCTTAGGTCCCCAGTTCTCCTTTGTGTTAGCCCAGGCTTATTTTTTCCCAGCTTTTTAATATTCTCCTTGCTAAAGTTGATAAATGGCAGCAAATTATTTGCGATAACTGGGAGTTTTTATGCGTTTGCGATTGATTTTGGCCATTTTTCTGACTTGCAGCGCTTATAGCGCCGACAGTTTTTTGGCAGGGGCAGGCAGTCGAGGCCTTGCATTTCTTGCGTTGTCACCGGTTTATGGCTTTGATGCGGCGGCTGCAAATCCGGCAGTGCTGCCACAAACAGGGGCCTATCAGCTCAGCTATTCACCAATGTGGTCTGATTATGGCATTCAGGAGCTGAGTTTATCACTTTATAATGCCCGGTTTCCATTAAAACCGGTTTTTAACCTAAATGGACAGATGCATGAGCTGATTACCAGCTATTTTGCCGTGATGCAGTTTCGATTTTATCAGTCAGAATCTGTAGATATTGGCGGTGCATTTGAATGGAGCATGCTTCAGGTTCAGAAAGAGAATGCCACACATAAAGGGCATCTTTCAATGGGTTTTCTTTTTCACCCTTTGGAAAAAATGGCGCTGGGTGTCAGCTATCTGCATCTCGCGGAATATCCCTCTGGCTTTTTATCTCAAAGAATGCCTCTTTTTAATCTTGCGCTAAATTACCAGCTACAGAATCTGACTTTAATGGCGGGCTACCAGAAGGCAGAGACCCTTGGCGGAGCAGCAGCGTTAGCGATTCAGGGTAATTTTAAGGAGATATTGTCATATGGTCTGGCCTGGAATGGCAGCAATGAAATGCTTAGCGCGAATTTATCATTTTTCTGGCGACATTATCAATTCCGGCAGATGGCAGGGTGGCATCGTTATTTGGGACTTATACCGGTGTGGAGCATTGAATATCAGGATACGGCTCATTGAAAAAACTGATTTATCTGCTCTTGTTAATTTATTTTGGAAAAAATGCCATTGCTGCCGGACCTGATTCACTGATTTTTTATGATTTTCCTGATGTTTATGACACAGACCTAAGCTTTTGGGATGAATTTATTCCCACTGAAGCTAAAAGCTGGTACCGTATCCGCAAGAAGAGCAGCCAGCGGGACTATTTTAATCAATACTTCCGCATCGAATTGCCGGAGCGCTTTCTGTTTATCCATAATGATCAGGTATGGAACGAAAAGCCGATGAAATCCTGGAACAGCAGCAAGCTACAATTGGGAATGTGGCACTTTTATTATGGTTATGGGAGCATCAAGCTGGGGCAAGGCTACTATTTTGGCGACGAGTTTGGCAAGATGAGTGTCAGCAATACGCAAAATCTGAGCTCACCCCAAATTAAAATCGCAATGAAACCATACAGTAGTTATGGAGAAATCAGGGCGCTGGCTTATGAGAATGAGGCGATTCATATCACCATTTTTGATAGGAAAGACAGCTATGGTACCGCGCTGAATCTGAAACAAAAGAACTGGAATGCCGGCGCTGGCTTGTATAATGTAGAATCACCGGTAATGGACTTGTGGGGTGAATATCATCCAACTAGATTTTTTAGAGTTGGTGGCAGCAGCTCTTTTCGGTGGGCATCTTGGGAGCATATCGCTGCAGAATTTATGGCAGAGCCGGAGAACGGGCTGCGTCTTTTTCTCCTGGGAATGGGCACCTCAGATGACTTTCACTCTCAAAATGGCGATCTTCGCTGGGGTGGCAGGCCACAGCCAGGCAGCCAAGGGATAGGAACAGGTATCCGGTGGCAGCTTATGCCACGGCTGAATTATGAAATCTTTCTTTATCGCTTCAATAAGCTGGCGCTGGAGACAGATGAGCAGTTTCATCAATTGGCATTCAGGTTAGATGATGGTGAAATTCAGTTTCGTTTTCGTCATTCCACTACGATTGCAAAGATAAAGTCGCAGCAGTTTCCCTATCTGCTGGAAATGGAGGAAACAGAGCGCAACCTTGTTCAGATAAAGATGGCATTGAGGCTTGGGAAAATGATAATTATAAACAATGGCGCCGATTTTTTCCTATGGGAGCAGGCCGCCACGGCGCTTTGGGTCCGAGCCGAGAGGAAAAGCTCCTGGCATCGCCTGCGATTGCAGTGGAGCAGGGGGTATTCCCACAGGGAGCATCCACTCTATCTGCTCCGGATTAATAGCGGGGGTACATATCGGATACAGAGCATTCGCCAATCAGGTCGCTGGCTTGATGCTGAATGGCTGGTTTTTTATCAGTCGCTTAGCTTTAGCCTCTTAGCGTCACATTCTCAAAAAGAAACTGAGCTGCAAATGCAAATGCAAATTGCATTAAACAATTGACAGTTATAAATTCCCGCCTATGAAAAAGTCCCTTATTCTGCTTTCCGTTTTTCTCCTCAGCAGTCTTATCTATGGCCAGACTGCCGCATTTCTCCTTAAAGATGGCGCCCGGGTGGAAAGCGTCAATATGAAAATGCTTTATGGAGAAGAGTGGATCAGTTTGAACCATTTCTTGAAAGTTTTTGGCAGCAGCCTCCATCTCGATAAAAAACAGATGATTCTGTCGGCCAATCTCAATGGAAAGAGCGTCAGCTTTTATGCAGGCAGCATGTTTTTTTCTATTGATAATCAATTGATGCATCTGAGCACGACCACCGAGCTTTTTAATGATGAGCTTTATTATCCCTTGTCTGAATACTTATTACTGCTGCGGCTCTATTTTTTTTCGGAAATGATCTATTCGCCTGCTGAAAAGGGCCATATTCTGAAACCAAGCGGTTTCACGGTGCAGGATATCACTTTTCGGGAATTTAAAAATGGGACGATTATCCGTATTCAAACGACTGAAAAATATCGTAAGGAGCACTGCAAGCTATGGGAAGGTCCCAATAACTGGCTCTACTTTACGCTATATGAGGCAACGGCGGACACGGCTGCTTTTGCAAAAACTTTTTCAGAAGGCACCGTTCGTGAGATGGTGCCGATCCAGACAGGTGAATCGCTGCAACTCTCTTTTCGGCTGCGGAAAAAGCTGAGCAGCTACGATTTTTATATTGAAGAAAATCCCAGGAGCATTGTTATTACGCTGCGGACGCCGGTGACGGGAGATACCCAGACTCAGCTTTTAGAAAAACGGAGCAAATGGCTCATTGATACCATTGTATTGGATGCCGGTCATGGCGGTAAAGACCCGGGCGCTGTGGCGTATGACGGCACGCAGGAGAAAATGATCACACTGGATGTGGTGAAAAGATTGGGTAAGCTGCTGGAGCGCAATAGTGAGATAAAGGTAGTTTACACCCGAACTACCGATGTTTTTGTGCCGATTAAAGAGCGAACTAAAATAGCCAATCAGGCGGGTGGTAAGCTTTTTATCAGTGTGCATTGCAATTCCAGCCGCAACCGGCAAGCATATGGCAGCGAAACTTATCTGCTGAGCACTGAAAAAAATGATCGTGCCGTAGAGGTAACGGAGCTGGAAAATAAGGTGATCAAATTTGAGGAAAATCAGGAATTTTACGAGAAACTCACATCGGAGCAGCATATTTTGGCAGTGATGACGCAAAATCAGTATCAAAAAGAGAGCGCCAGGCTGGCAGACTTCATTGAAAAGAAATATATAAAGAAGGCCCATAGTAAAAGGACTTACAGCCGAGGTGTAAAACAGGCTGGCTTTTATGTGCTTTTTGGCGCTTCAATGCCAAATGTCCTGACAGAAATTGGTTTTATCAGCAATCGCGAAGACCTGAGACGGCTTAAAACAAAAGAGTACAGACAAAAAATCGCCGAAGCAATGTATGAAGCGATTATGGAGTTTAAAGAGAAAAATGAACAGGAAATTCGTCAATGAGGAATCGGGAGCAGACAGGAATGCTCCCATAGGCATATTTGATAGTGGATTGGGCGGCCTGACCGTTTTTAAGGCGATAAAAAAGCTTCTTCCCAATGAAAATTTCGTCTATCTGGGCGATACTGCCCGGGTTCCTTATGGCAGCAAAAGCCGGCAAACAGTCCAGCGATTTTCGGAGCAAATATGTCAATTTTTACTTGATATCCCTGTTAAAGCAATTGTTATTGCCTGTAATACGGCTTCTTCAGCGGCGCTTGATTATCTGGAGTCCAAAGTGACGGTCCCAATCATTGGCGTGATTCGGCCTGGTGTGAAGGCGCTTATTCAGAGGGGAGCACGTATGGTTGGCATACTTGGCACAAGTGGCACAATAAATAGCGGCACCTATCTGAAAGCACTGGAAGCAGCCGGGTTTTCCGGTGAGACAGAGAGTCAGGCCTGCCCCTTGTTTGTGCCATTAGTGGAAGAAGGCTGGCATAATCATGTTGTAACGGAGCAGGTAGCACGGCTTTATCTTCAGCAGATGATAATGCATTCTCCCGATGCGCTGATTCTTGGCTGCACCCACTATCCGCTGCTCGAGCCGGTCTTACGGCGTTTGCTTCCCAAAACCTTTATTATTGATTCTCCTGCTGCAGTGGCACGTGATCTGGCCACACTTTTAGAAGAAAAAGCGCTGCTCAGGCAAAGTGATGCTCCCGGCAGCACGCGCTTTTATATTACTGATCTGCCACAGAAATTTGAAGAACTCAGCAGACAATTTCTCGGCTATGAGCTGAAAAATTTGGAAAAATTGCCGATTGAAACGCTGGAAAGATATACAGAAAAGCATTCCTGCTAGAATAGAAAAAATGTAGAATGGAAAAAATGGCTATGGCAAACATAGAGCAGGAGCCGCATCAGCGTTATTTATCTGAGCTCTATAAGCGTTTAGGCGGGGCAATGCGGTTGGGGCTGGAACGAACCGAAGCATTTATGGAATATCTGGAACATCCAGAAACTAGTTTCCCATCTATACACGTGGCAGGGACAAACGGCAAGGGCACAATTGTGGCAGCAGCAGCACGGATTTTGGAATGCTGCGGTTTAAAGACCGGTCGCTTTACATCACCGCATCTGATGAAATTTAATGAGCGAATACGCATCGATGGTGAAATGATCAGTGATAAACAACTTGACTATACAATTAACAAATGGCAAGCTTGGCTTGATAGCCACGATATAAGTTTTTTTGAAATTTGTACCGGTCTGGCATTTTATGAGTTTCGCAGACAGCAGGTGGACGCGGCGGTGGTGGAAGTGGGTCTTGGTGGGCGGCTTGACAGCACCAATGTACTATTGCCGCGGGTATCGGTTATATCACAGATAGATTATGATCATACCAATATTCTGGGAGAAAAACTGGCAGAAATTGCTGCGGAAAAGGCTGGAATATTGAAAAGGGGCGTACCGGCGCTGCTGCTTTCTCAAGCTAGAGAAAGCCAGAATAAAATTTTAGAGAAAGCAAAAGAGCAGGAAGCATCAATAAAGGTTGTAGATCCAGCAGATTATGCAGAGATAGAGGAACTTAAGCCGACGGGAATGCGCATTATTCTCAAGGAATATAAGCGCAGTTTTTGGGTAAATCTGACGGGTCGTCATCAGTTGGGAAATATTTTATTGGCAATCGAGGCGGTTAAGCTGTTTTTGGGCGGTGAAAAGCTGAAGGCAGAGGCGCTGGCAGAGGCGCTGGCCACAATTTATTGGCCTGGACGCTTTCAGCAGCTCCAGAAAGAACCAGCAGTTTTTTATGATGTGGCTCATAATGCCGGCGGTTTTAAAGCGTTGTTGAATCTGGTGAAGGAGCTTTTTCCCAAAGATAGGCCTGCTTTTCTCATTGCCCTCTTGCGTGATAAGGCGGCGCCTGAGATCTTGTCAATGGTGAAGGAGGCTGACGCAGATTTATATATTTGCGGCATCCCTGATTCCCATCGCGCTATGGACCCTGGTGAGCTCTGTGACTTGGGGGAAAGATTTCAGGTCCCTTCTTATCCCTCACTTACAGATGCACTGCCGGTTTTAGAAAGGCGTAATAATAAAAATCCCCTGATTATTGCCGGAACTCATTATATTGCCAACGAAATTCAGCGTTATTGGCTAAGTAAATGGGAACTTTTAGACGATACAAGACATATTTTCTAATTTATTATGAATTATTATTAAGTTTTTGTTGCTTTAAACTTGCTTTGTTTTTAGCTTTTTCAGTGATGGCAGCGAAAAGCAAGATTCAGAGAAAAATCAGTCATCAATTTTTATAAGCTGTTTGAGCATTTAACAGATAAGGAAAGGAGAAAGACGTGAAAAAACTTGTTACTGTCATTTTGACATTAGCGCTGATGGTGAGCCTTGTGTTTGCTGCACAGCCAATGCAAATGGACAAAACGACAAAAATGCCTGCCTACCGGATTGACAAGGTAGAAGGCGAAACGATGGCAAATATTTCTGCCAAAAGCAAAAGCCCCGATTATAATCCGGTGGTGCATGCTGTGAAAGTGGATTCAAGCCTAAATGGCTATGGAATGGTTGTGGGTCTGACTAACCCGCTGACACACTTCAATATGGGTAGTGAGGATGAGAACTATTTCGTGATGGCTTATCGGCAGTTTCAGGGCCTTACGGCTTCCAGTGGCCATATTGGCGCGGCGGTAAGTGTTGACAATGGTGAAACCTGGACAGGATATGCCGGATTGAATACCAATGCACCAGGCGCCGTAGCCGGTCGTTATCCGTCTGCCATTGGTGGCGAAGGATATCCCTATATCATCTGGAATGAGTATGCAGGCGGCGGCGGCACTTACGAAGGCCGGGCACTTTATGCTTATGATGCGCTTGGCTGGGCTGGTGGCTTTTTTACCGATCCTGTTGATATTAATATGACAGTGGGAAATCCTGAAGATATGTGGGTTGGCATTCCAGATTACAGCTATGATGCCGCTGCAGGAGCCGGATATCTGAATGTGGTTTACACAAGCTGGACGAACCGCAATAAATATTTGTTTCATTCGCTGGGTATCGGCGATGACGGCGCTGTCAGCTTCACCCGTGCTGTCAAAATTTATGATGTTGAGACCCATTTTCAGGGCACAGCCAATGAGAATTATACTTCCGATGCCGGAATTGGCATCAATGCCGATGGAGTGGGCTACGTGGCCTGCACTGCTTACTGGGCAGAAGAGGTAAATGGCTCGACATATCATACCTTTATGATTCGCAAGACAGAAGACTATGGCACCACCTGGAGCACAAGCGGCACCAATGGTATGCCCTATTATTATATTCCAGACGCCGTATTGGATGATGCCATTCTCGATACCTATATCCCAAGTTCCGTAGATTTGGAAGACGGTACGGTTCTTGAATTTGAAGGGCTCTTTATTGGCTATGACAATGAAGTGGCTGTGGATGCAGACGGCGGCCTGCACCTGATGTGTTTGGTTGTTCCTTCTTCTGATAATGGTGTATATCCCACCATCGTTGAGGGTTGCGGATTTTATCATTTCTATTCACCGGACCCGACAGATGCCAATAGCTGGCAGGTAACATTCGTTCAGAGTATGCAGGAAACCTGG
>DSDE01000506.1 GCA_011049095.1 Fidelibacterota bacterium | reverse complement strand
GAATACGCTACTTTTAACAATGTTCGCCTGCAACAGGATAATTATTCCATAAAAATTAGCTGTCTGGAAATTAGGGAAAAAATCAAAGCTATAAGCGAAAAACTCATTTTAGCCGCCGATGACACTTTGGCATAAAACACTAAAGCCCCGTTTTGTCCAATTTCCTCGGTGGAAGCAGATCATCCTGAGCTGCAGTGAACTAAACCGCGCTCACAATATCTGCAGTTTCCCACAGGAATATAAAGAAGCGCTGGAATTGATAGATTTTTCCAACGACAGCGGCAGCGTGTGGAAAGGACGATGCAAAGAGTTTCTGAGAGCCAGGAAATTCATTGCCGAAATGTACCTTTCAGAACCACAAGAGACAAAAGTTTTGCAGAAATGCCTCATCGCCCTTGACAAAGAGGCTTTTAAGCTTTTGTATAGCCATAATCAGGATTAAAGAAGTAAAATAGATGAACTTGCAAGGATAAGCAGATGAATTCACGAGAAATTAAACTGATTGCCGAAGAGCTGAGTATAAAGACAATTCAGGTGGAAAAAGCGGCAGAATTGCTCTCAGATGGCAATACCGTTCCCTTTATTGCCCGCTATCGCAAAGAGCTGACCATGGCGCTGGACGAAGAGCAGCTTCGCCATATAGAAAGTCGAATGCTCTATTTTAATAAGCTTCGCGAGCGCAAGATCACGATCATCCAGACGATAGAGAAGCTGGAAAAGTTGACGCCGGAGCTTATGGCCCTCATCGAAAAGTGTGTGGATGCCCAAGAGCTGGAAGATATTTACCTGCCCTATAAGCCCAAAAAGCGAACTCGCGCAACCATTGCCAAAGAGAAAGGGCTACAGCCCCTGGCCGACCGGATTTATGGTGCAGAGCCTGGCGATCTGGGAAAAATGGCTGCCGAATATCTCTCCGATAAGGTGAAAACGGTTGCCGAAGCTTTACAGGGCGCATCGGATATTCTCGCCGAGCATTTTAATGAGCTGGCTGATCTGCGGGGCTTTGTCCGCTTTACGCTGCAAAAAGAGGGCCTTGTAATCAGCAAGGCAAAGGAAAAAAGCGACAAGCTGGCTGATTATGAAATGTACCATGAATTTGCTGAAGCAGTGGAGACTATTCCGGCACACCGGATTTTAGCGATTAATCGTGGTGAAAAAGAGGACGCTTTAAGGGTGACCCTGGACCTGGATAGTGAAAAGATGATCAATCTTCTTTCCGAAAGAGTCCTGGGCCGTCGTCGTCCCCATTTTGACTTTCTCAAAAAGGTGATGGAAGACAGCTATAAAAGGCTAATATTTCCATCGGTAGAGCGGGAACTGCGCCATCTCCTTTCTGAAAAAGCAGAGAAGCAGGCTGTGGAGGTTTTCGCTAAAAATCTCTATCAGCTTCTGATGCAGCCTCCTGTGCGTGGCAAGCGGATTATTGGCATAGACCCGGCTTACCGCACTGGCTGTAAAGTAGCAGTTATCAGTGAAACGGGGAACTATCTAGCCGGTACGACAATTTATCCCACGCCGCCCCATAAAGAGTTAGTCAGGTCGGAGGCTGCTATCACGGAATTGGTTCAAAAATACAAAGTAGAGATTATCGCTATTGGAAATGGGACCGCCAGTCGGGAGACGGCAGAATTTATTGCCAGCCTCATCAAGAAAGGCAAAATCAATGTAAAATACACGGTGGTAAACGAAGCCGGTGCATCGGTTTACAGCGCCAGTCCTATTGCCAAAGAAGAATTTCCCGAGTTGGAAGCATCCACTCGCGGCAATATTTCCATTGCACGCCGCCTTCAGGACCCCCTTGCAGAGCTGGTAAAGATTGACCCAAAATCCATTGGTGTCGGTCAGTATCAGCATGATGTCAATCAAAATCTCCTGATGGAAGCTCTTGATAAGGTAATAGAGAGCGCTGTTAATAGTGTGGGCGTGGATGTGAATACGGCGTCACGACCGCTTCTGGAAAGGGTTTCCGGTCTGAACAAAACAACTGCCCGCAATATCGTCCAGTATAGAAATGAAAAAGGAGCTCTTCGTTCGCGGGAAGAGTTGCTGAAAGTTAAAGGTATCGGTGCAAAAGCCTATCAGCAGGCAGCCGGATTTCTCAAAATATATGAAAGCAGCAACTGGCTAGATCATAGCACCATCCATCCTGAGTCTTATGATGCCACCAAAAAAATCTTTAAAAAACTGAAGCTGAATTTTTCGCCGGAAAGCGCCATCGATATCAAATATATCAAAGAGAGCGGCGTATTAAATATTGCTGAATTTGCAGAAGAGCTTAATATCGGCAGATACACTTTGAATGATATTTTTGAAGCGCTGATACGCCCCGACCGGGACCCTCGTGAAGAGATGCCCCCCGTTAATTTTAGAGAAGATGTGCTCAGAATCGAAGATTTGAAAGAAGGAATGAAAGTGAAAGGCGCGGTGCAGAATATCACTGATTTTGGTGCCTTTATCGATTTGGGGCTAAAAAATGCCGGTCTGGTGCATATTTCAAAAATGGCGAAAAAATTTGTTAAAAATCCCCATGAGGTGCTAAAAGTCGGCCAGCAGGTAGAAGCAACGGTCATCAGCCTGGATATCATTCGCGGACGCATTGGGCTTTCATTAATTGATTAAAAAGATGGGATAATTATGAATGAGCGAGATGACAGTTTATTAGGGCAAAAAGTTTCAATGGACCAAAAAATCAGGCTATACCAATTGATGGAACAAATTAAAAATCTAAGACCCTGGGAAAAGCTCTATGAGGATCAGCTTTTTGCCATCAAAATCCCCTCGAGATATGAGAACGCCTTTATCAGCGTTTTGGGAAATTCTGGCCTTGATTACTCCATTTGCGCCTTTTTAGGGAAGGAGGGCTTGGAGGGTTTTTATGGGATGCAGGATACCTTGCCGATGACCATAGACCACCTCCCAAATCCTTATTTTGATTTCGTGGGTTTGACCTGTCCCAGAGTTCAGGCTACGTTTATTCCTTATTCCCAGATGGAAAAAGAAGATTTAGCCCTTATTCGCAAGCTGAAACTTAATTTCAGCAAGGGAATTGGCTATCCGGTTTTTTTATCCTTTGTGCCCGGTTTCTATCCGGCGCCAGCAAACTGTGAAGAAGCAGATATTTTGATTGACGCCATAGAGCAGCTTATTGAGTTGTTTCCCAGCTTGACGGCCCCAGATGCCGATAAAAACTTTTATTTTTGTGATGATGAGAAATTCCTGTTGCGGGTGCCTCAGGTAAAAAACGGGAAAAAAGTCTGGAAAGACGATCTGTATATTGATAATATGCTGCCAAAAGTAAATGAGCTAAGTTACAGCTATTCTGAAATTCAGCTTCATCAGTATAGAAAAACAAAGGGGAAAACGATTGGTGATCTGGAATATGTCTTTTTTTTGGCGCCGCTTATTATCGAAGCCACTGAACGAGCGCATTGGATATTTCTGTCAGCCTTTATCGACAGCGATAGCGGCCATATCGTCTCTTATGAAAATCTAGCTCCTCTGCCTAATTATGATGCAATGCTGAAAAAGATGCCTTCTGTCATTATGAATCAATTGATGGCGCTGGATGGCATGCCTGAAAAGGTCTGGGTGGACCATGATCTTGCGAAAGCTTTTCTCAGTCCATTGGAATCAATTGGCATTGAAATTTACCAGGTGGAAGAGCTGGAGTGGCTTCTGGATATTTATGAAAATATGCTCGATTTTATAGAGAAGGACAAGGATACTGGCCCGGAATAGTCGGGTTTAATTAAGACCAGCGTCCATCATCACTTTTTTTATGGGTCTGATTTGCATCATGATGAACGGTACTTTTTCCCAGCGGCCAATATAGATGAAAAGTGGTACCGACTCCTAATTCGCTTTCGACGCTAAGATGGCCATCATATTGGCTCACAATGCCAAAGACTTGAGAAAGACCCAGTCCTGAGCCTTTGCCAACCTCCTTTGTGGTAAAAAACGGATCGAAAATATGTGGCAGGTTGATAGCCGAGATGCCACTTCCATTATCCTGGAAAGAGATATGAAAATATTCTCCTTTAATGGTCTCATTACAAATAACGCAATATGTATTTCCGGTTAAATTTTCTTTTGCCAAACTGATTTTAAATTTTCCTTCAGCTTGCATTGCATGGGCTGCATTAAGGCTGATATTGTTGATGATCTGCTGGAGCTGGTCGGGGTCCGCTTCTATCATATAGGCTTCATCAGGCATTTGGTATTCTATTTTTAGATTTTGTGGAAAAAGTTCAGCGATATCAGCTTTAGACTTCTCAATGAATCTGATTAAATCCAGTGTTTGTGGCGTTCTTAAGCCCTTGCTAGTAAAGTCTAATAGTTGCTGAACAAGTTTTGCCGCCCTTTTTCCGGCGGTTTTGATGTGGCGGACGTGGGATTGCATTTGGGGATCAAACGCCCGATATTCCAGGAGTTCAGCAAATCCAAGGATAGAAGAGAGAATATTATTGAAGTCGTGGGCAATACCGGCAGAAACTTGCCCGACGGCTGTCAGTCTCTCCTGTTTCACTACCTTTTGCTGTGCCTCTTTAAGCTGGTGCATTGCCGACTCCAGTTTGCGGTTTGTATGAAAAAGGGCCTGTGTGGCCTGATAACGGTCTGTTATGTCAAAGATGGTGCCTAGATTGATGCGCCGGCCTTTTAAGCTTGTCATCGCGGCGTTTAGTTCTACCCAGCGTGTATCACTGTTTTTTGTGAGAAGTTTTATTTCATAGCGATTTGGCACCTCATCGCCCAGTTGTCTTGCTTTTGCCCTCTCTGCAACTATTTTTCTATGGTCAGGATGGATATAGCGGATAAAGTCAGTCTCTATCATTTCCTCAGGCGTATAGTCCAGCATTTCTGATAGCCCATTATTAACATAGATAAATTTATTATTAAAAGCCAGATAGATGCCGGCGGAGGCGTTTTCAGCAAGAATTCTAAACTTTTCCTCGCTTTCGGCAATGGCTTCTTCCATCATTTTTCGATAGGTAATGTCTTGCTGCACGCTGAGGATGCAATCTTGTCCCTGATAGTTGATAATCAGCCCGCTGCCTATGGCCCAGAGTTTGCGGCCGCTTTCGGTTTGCAGTTGCATTTCGAAATTATTGATAATACCGTTTTGCCGGATATCATGAATCCATTTCTCCCTGTCTTGTGGGTTTACCCAAACGGTAAAAGCTTTTTTCTGACCAAAAATCGTGGAATCTCGCTCAAAAAACTCTAGTCCTTTGGGGTTTGCATACAGTACGACGCCTTCCATAGTCGCAATGGTCAAAGAAAGGGGCAGGCTTTCAATGATTCGGCGAAATTGCTCTTCATGCCTGGTCAGATCAGCTTCAGCTTTTTTTTGATGGGTGATGTCAACGGTGGTGGCCAGAATTCTTTTTTCTTTATTGAGAATAATTGTGGCAAGGTGTACCTTTTCCCAAAAATAATCACCATTAGCCCGTTTATTGAGCCACTCATAGTATTGCGGGCCTTCTGATACTGCTTTTTGCATCCAGCCTAAGGCATCATCGCAGGAGTAGGGCGATTCCAGCCAAATGATATGAGGGTTAAGATAATCCATATCAGATAAAGCCAGTACGATTTAAGTCGTATCATAAGATCTCCTGTTACTTTTGATCATTAAATTTTCCCAATTATTCAGCATCTTCCTTCTCTTTATCTGGAATTTCCAGCTTTAGGTCGCCAGCCAGCTCGGGATAGAGTTTTTCCATACAGTCTGGGCAAATGCCATGTGTAAATTTGGCATCGGTAAAAAGGCTCATGTAGGTTTCTACCTTTTGCCAATGGCCGTCGTCATCACGGATATTTTTGCATGAAGCGCAAATGGGAACAATTCCCTGTAGCGTCTTTATTTGCTCCATCGCCGATTGCAGTTCTTCATATTTTTGTTTGCGCTCTGTAATATCCCGTAAAATGAGAAGGGTCCCCAACTCTCGGCCCTGAGGTGTTTTTAAGGGTGTTCGGGACATATCGTAGATTCTGTCTTGAAAGCGAAGCTCATTTTTATGATTATTTTCTGCATTGAAGCGATGCTGAATTGTTACCTCTTCATTTTGATTTTTTTCTGTTATAGTAAGGAGCTTATACGCTGCCGGATTGGTGCTGATAATTCTGGAATCATTATTCAGGACAAAAATAGCATCAGGAATATGTTTAAACAATACATCCAGCGCCAGTGGTGTGATGGAAAAGAGCTCAGCTTTGAGAATGCCGTAGATGAAAATGGCCACCGTGAGTATAAATGCCAGCGGTGTCATATCCAAAAAGCCATAAGGCGTGAGCAAGTCGAAGATGTAGGCAATGCTGGTAATGAACGGAAGGGATGCAGCAGCCAGGAATAGCAAAACTTGTTTCCGGTGAATCTGACTCACTCTGAAAAGCATCCAGACCATAATGATTACGCCGGCGCTTATGAGTAGGTATGAATAGGCGGTGTGAAGCCACCAGAGAGGAGCTGGCTTCAGTTTTTGAAAAGGAAGTCCGTTTTCTGCCAGGCCTAGCGTCACTGATTGGTAAAAGAGATGGTGATAATCATTGCTGACGGCAAAGATGACTGTGAGCGCAGGAATAATCAGAAGCCAGAGGTAATATTTTTGATTGATTCTACCTTCGATGCCTGAATAGTGGATAGTGAAAATGAACCATAAAACAGGCGTCAAGGCAATGCTGATATACTGTGGCCCCAAAATCAGTTTCATTTGCCAGAGCTGCGTCATCGTCAGCTCAAGTCCATAAAGAAATGTCCAGATGGTAATTGTCAGCATGAGCAGAGCCAAAATAGCGGCGGAACGGTTGTTTTTTTGGCGAAATGCAAAGAGACTGATAGAAAGTGAAAGGAGGGCCGAGCCAAAAAAGAGCAGACTGGCTTGATTAAGGATCATTTAATAAATCCTTTTTGTTAAAATGTTTTTTAAGCTGAGATGCTTTTTAATCTTCATTTGGCTGCTCATTTATATTCTTCCAAATGTCGGGGTAGAGTTTTTCCATACAGTCAGGACAGATGCCGTGGCTGAATACCGCTTCGGAATGATTGCTTACATATTCTTCAACTTGCCGCCAGTAGCCGCTGTCATCACGGATATTTTTGCAGTTAGCGCAGATGGGTACGATGCCGCTTAATGTTTTGATCTGGTCATTGGCGGTTTCCAGCTCCTTAATTTTGTCGGCAAGGCTGGCCTGTAGCTCCACCATTCTTTTAGCGACGCTGACTCGGGCTGTAAGTTCTCCAATATCAAAGGGTTTTGCCAGATAGTCATTGGCGCCGCTTTGCAGCGCAGTGATGATGTCGCTCTTGCTATGTTTTGTAGTTAACATAATGATATAGACTGGCTGTGAACGCTCCGCTTTGCGGAGATTTTTTATCACATTTACGCCATCCATTTGCGGCATCATCCAATCGAGGATGGCAATAGGGGGGTGCGCCTCTTTTTGCAAAGCTTCCAATGCATCTGCGCCATTCTCTACGGCAATGACTTCATAGCCTTTTTTCGTCAAGACGGCATACAAAAGCGTGCGCGAGGTGGAATCGTCTTCGGCTACGAGCACCTTCATTCTCTCGTCTTGACTCATATTGTATGCTCCTTATTGATCATGGAGTAATTTAAGAAGTGCAGTCGAAAATCTTGCAGAAAATCTTGCAAAAGCGGGGACTGGAGCTGCTGTGGAGCTAAATTAATCATCAGTTTCCAGCTTTTCAATAAAGAGTTGAAATTCATCTTCAAGGCGGGGGATGGCTTCTGATGCGTACATTAAATTCGCTTTGGCGCAGAAATCTTCAATGGCAGCGGCGCTTTCCCTTATTCTTTCAGCGCCTATGTCGGTCGCGCTTCCTTTGAGAGAATGGGCAAGCCATTGGGCATCATCTGTCATTTTATCTGCCAGAGCTTTTTCCAGTCGATCTAATAAGCATTTTCGATTTCAGATTCTTTATAGCCCAGCACATTTTCCCATTCTTTGTTGACTTTGAGAAAATTGCCGTCCAGGTCTGCAATAAAGAGGAGGTCAAGATTGACATTAAAAAAGTCTTCCAGCTCGGATTTTTTTTCGTCGGCAATATCAATAAAAACAGTGGAAAAACAGTCTTTTTCTGGTGAATGAGCCTGAACCTGATACCATCGCTGCAGGGGTGCGCTAAACTGTTCGAAGGTGGATTCACTACCTTCCAGAGCGATTTTCCCATAAAATTGTATCCAGTCATTTTTTCAAAAGCCGCATTCGCTTCGAGAAAGCTATAATCAGCGGAAATTCCCCCTTCATCGAGAATAATCTGATGATAAGCATAAGCAAAAGGGGCGCTATGTAAGGTTTTTTTGTAGTAGTCAGTTTTCATCAAGCTAATCTTTCAATTTTCTTTTGATACCCTATGGTTGAGCACTTCTTTTACTTTCTTCAGTAAACCATCCATAGTAAAAGGCTTTTCTAGAAAATGGACGCCTTTTTCCAGGATGCCGTGGTGGGCGATGACATTTTCTGTGTATCCAGACATAAAAATCGTGCGTATCAGGGGATATTTTTCCTTTACTGATTTTGCCAGCTCACGGCCATTTGTATCTGGCAAAACTAGGTCGCTTATGAGAAGGTGAATCTCATGGTCATAGTTTTCTAAGATATTCATAGCTTTTTTAGCGCTTTCCGCAGTTAATACCTTATAAGCGCTGCGTCGAAGAATGGTCTCAGCCATAAGCAGGATGGATGATTCATCTTCTACTAGCAGAATAGTTATCATATTATTTTCACTAATATTAAGGGGCGGAGGCGCTTGTGGTTTTCTTTCTGCCGGCAATAAATCACCGGTGTGCCGAGGCAGATATATTCTAAAACTGGTGCCTTTTCCAGGCTCGCTATAGACATTGATAGCGCCATGATTTTGGCGGACTATGCCATAAATGGTAGCCAGCCCCAGCCCAGTACCTTCGCCTTTCATTTTCGTTGTGAAGAATGGTTCGAAAACGTGTTTTTGTATCTCTTTGTCCATTCCTGCGCCATTGTCGCTTACTGTGAGAACAAGATATTCTCCCGGAGAAATATCTAAATGTGATTGGCAATAGTCCTGGTCAATGATCTTGGTGCTGGTCTCGATAATGATTTCGCCAGTGTCTTCGATGGCGTCCCGGGCATTGACACAGAGGTTGGCTAATATTTGGTCGAGCTGTACCGGGTCCATTTTGACTGTCCATATAAAATCACCGGGCTTCCAGATCAGTTTAATGTTTTCACCGATGAGGCGGCGCAGCATTTTGAGCATATCTTCAATAACACGATTGATGTGCAAGATTTTCAAATCGATGCTTTGCTTGCGGGCAAAGGTCAGAAGCTGTCGGGTGAGCTCAGCGGAACGTAAAGCGGCTCGTCGGATTTCGAGAATATAGGATCTCAATGAAGCAGACAGCTCAGACTCTTGGAGTGCAATGTCGGCAAAACCGGTAATCACACTGAGCATATTATTGAAATCGTGGGCTACTCCGCCGGCCAGCTTGCCGATGGATTCCATTTTTTGGGCCTGAATGAGTTGATTTTGCAGTTTTTCCTGGGCGGTTTCGGCTTTTTTGCGGTCAATATTGGCAAAATACTGACCCGTCATAGCGGCTATGGCGCTGACAAATGCTTCTTCATCACTGTGCCAATGACGTATTTTTCCACAGTGCTCCAGACAGACGACTCCTGCCAGTTTGCCATTTTTCAGAATTGCTGCATCCAGCATCGACACGATTCCCAGAGGCTGAAGGTAGGGGATTTTCATTTCATAGGTGCGAGGGTCATTGGCGGCATCTGGCGCATTGATCAGGCTCTCATTGATGATGGCGTTAAAATAGGCTGGGTATTGGGCGGGCAGCAAAATGTCTCCTTTTGAATGAATTCGCTTATTGGCATCCCAGAGAGAGATGCAGAGCATTTCATCTGCATCATCATTCAGCAGCCAGATGCTGACCCGCTGGACGTCTATAGCGCTGGCTACGATGCGTGTTATAAGATCGAGGGATGGCTCTAATTTTTCGTCGGAGAGCATAGATTCATCCAGGGCAAGTGTTGCGATGGCTACCCGTTGTTTTCGCAGGCGCGATTCGCTGGTTTTTAGATTATTCTCATAAGCATTACGGTCTGTTACGTCATGGACAATGGTGTAGAGCAGTTTATGGTCTTGAATATCTACGGCGCTGCTGTAAACTTCCACATCACGGATATTGCCATTGGCCAGTCGATGTTGAAACTTAAAATAGTTTTTTTGGGATGATAGCGCCTGGTGCATCTCCTGTTGTATTTTTTCCGGAGATAGGGTATTTATTTCAGAAATGAGTTTCGCTTTCAAGTCTTCGCGGGGCCAGCCATAATATTTCGCTGCTGCAGGGTTGGCATCAACGATTTGACCGTCTTTGGGATCAATTATCATCATCACAGTATGAAGGTTTTCAAAAAGGGCGCTGTATCTTATAACACTTTCTTGCAGTTCACCGGTTCTGTTATGGACTTCCTTTTCTAAAAAACTTTTCCGATTTGTGATGACTCGAATAGTTAGACTTAGAGCCAGTGTCATCAGCAGTCCGGCAAGCGCCACAAACCATGAGCTGCCAAATCGCCTGGCAAAGAGAAGATAGGGGTTGGGATGCACCGTTGCCAAAAAGGTCTTTCCTGCCACAAAGATCGGCTGAAAAAGTGTGTTTCGCGGGTCTCGGCTTGCATCGCAGAAATCTTGCAGAGAGGCCAGCAGGAAAGCTTCACCGTCTTCATTCATTTGGTATAGATCGAGACAAAGGCGATCATCGTGTTGATTAATGTTTAGGTTAACTTTTGATAAGAGCTTGCCAAAATCTATGACACTAAAGGCAAAAGCTGTTATCAGGCTGTCATTTTCCTGGCTGAAAATTGGCCTGAAGATGACATTTATCTTTTTTCCACCAGAAAGTGTAAGATGGTCGGTGCTGCTGTTTAGACGATATTTAAAAGCCTCATCCATAGCGCTATGTATTTGCTTTTGATCAAGCTCTGAAAGGGAAAATTCCGTTGATGTCTGGAAAAGAATTTGCGCTGCCTGATAATCGGGCTTGCTTTTTGCGGGTGGAAGGGTCAATATTCCCCAGCTTATTGCCGCCTGTTTTTCTTTGAGAGATTGTGCATATTGATGAAAACTATTTTCGGTGATGGTATTTTGGCTTTCGGCAAATCTGGCCAGCCCTTCTAAATCATAGTCGCAGATATTGTGAAATTCATCCAGAAGAAAAACGGAGAGATATTTGCCTATCTGCTGAAAGTTTTCCCTTTTTTGCCTGTTTTCAACAGAGATCAGAATATGAAGAATGATAAGTGTAAACAGGATTCCAAAAACTAAAACTAAGATGGACTCGGCATTTCGATAGATAAAGCGGGTTTCCTGGCCAATGTTGCGG
>DSDE01000514.1 GCA_011049095.1 Fidelibacterota bacterium | reverse complement strand
ACCTAATTTATTCAATCTATGCTGAGCGCCGCTCACGAGGGCAGAATCAAGACCTGTGCTGCTAATTAGCTCCGTTTCACTTTGCAATAAATTCAATTGATAGAGATTACCTATGCCAGGTCCATCAGAATAAACAGGCGGCTGATATTCACAAGCGAGCAGTACGAGCAAAAGACCAAAAAATGCAATTAACTTTTTCACAAAGCTCCGTTTTTCTTTACCCGGCAGGTTTGCCACGGGATTTCATATTTTTCCATTTATCTTGTTCCAAGCTAGAGATTACTGAGAAAACCGTAAACGTCTGTTGCGATAGCACCCCAGTAATCAATTGCATCCTTGGGGGCAGCATCCTTTGGCTCTTCGTCTTTTGGCTCAGCATGAGGAGCTTCAATTTTAATTTTCATAAATTGTTCCCCCTTTGCTTCCAGTATCTTTGCAACACGAGAATCTTCAAGATAAGAGGCAATTTTATTATCTTCGCTGTTTTCTAAAAGGATAATGCCAACAGAATTTTCCAGTGCCAGGCAGAAATAATCGATGGGATCACACAGATTGTGATTTTCAGATTTTATGCCATAGCCATCTAATATCTCTCTGTCAAAAGTTTGAAATGGTTCATCTGCAGATAGAATCAACACAGGGCGTGTTCCTTCAAACCAAGGGTCCTTTGAATATTTTTCATTGAGCAGGAAAGGCAGCAGTGACAACTGCCAATTTGTAACAAAAACCAGGTCTGGCTGCCAATACAGATGCCTCAGCGTTTCAATTCCCACAAGATTCAGCAGCGCCATACAAGTTTCATAATAATTTCTGTTGCTTCCCTCGTAGTCAAAATTAAGGGTCACCTTGTTTTCAGGTGTCTGGTCTGGAAAAACCAAAAAATAGACCTGTACTTTGGTATCGGGAATAAAGGCCGATTTTACAGAAGGCATCAGCTCTTCATCATTTCCAATTGGAACAGGTATCTCTCTGAGACGAATCACTTCCCTTAAAATATATTTACGGTCGCTGATGTGACCATATTTTGGCATCAGCATCCTTATATCAATTTTATTATCATTAAACACTCTTGATACATTTTGCAGGAAACAATCAAGCAACCCATTGCTGGTAAAGGGAGAAATACGTGTCGTAACACCGTAAATCTTTAACGTATTCATAATTATTTCCCAATATTTTTTAAGATGACATTTGCCTGATTAATATATTCGCTGTAAGGGTAATATTTAATCAATCTCTGTAATTCGTCGGCAGCTTTTTCATCATCACCAAGTTTTCGATAGCATAAACCCAATTTAAACTGGGAGTCATCCCACTTGCCTTTATCCGTAAATGTAAAAACTTTTTCAAATTCGATAATAGCTCTCTGGTAGTTGCCCTGTGCATAATAAGTTTCCCCAATCCAATATTGTGCATTGTCTGCTAAACTATGTTCAGGGTTTGATTCGATGAGATCAACAAATACTTTCCGGGCATCTTCGTAGCGGCCATTTTGAAAATCACTAAGAGAATTGATGTAATCATTGCGATATTCTGTGGCGTTTCTTTTCTTGCCGGCAGCGGCAGGGGCAGGCGGTGCAGAAGGCTCAGCAGCCGGAGCAGCATCGGTCTGTGTCAGCTTATTGTTCAACTGTTTAATCTGGCTCTTAATTAACTGAATATCATCAAGAATCTGTTTGTTAGCAGCGTTTACCAATGGTGCTTCCTGCTCAATGACAGCTACTTTTTCTTCCAGACTGCGAATAGCTGACTGAACCCGTCGCAGATCATCTTGCAAAGCGTCTAATTCTTTCCCCATAGCGCTAACAAGGTCCTGGCTCGCAGCATCCTGAGCTGGCGCTAGCGCCTGATCTTTTACACTCTTCAGGTCAGACTGCATCCTGTCAATAGTGGCCCTGAGACTGGCTGTCTCCTCTCTGGCAACTTCATCAACGATGGGACCACTGGAACCGCAAGCCGACAGCATTCCTAAAATTACTGCCACACTGATCATCATTTTTGTTGTCTTCATAATAAACCCTTTATTTACATACTACTTTCCACCGCATTAATTTAAGCTTTTTTATGCAAGTGTACAATGATAAAGCTACTCTTTTCCCGGGCCAGCGATATCACTATCAAACTAGAGATTCTCTGGCGCTTTGTTGTGACTAAATCGCAAGAGTTTAAATTTTAGAGATTTTACCACTTACAATGAGTTTTTCTACAGGATACTTATATTTCTCAAGAATTGATTGAATGTGTTGCCAATCTGAAGAATTAAGGTTCGGTTCCCTGGACAGTACCCATAGATATTTTTTCGAAGGGGAGCCAACGATAGCATAGCGATAATCATCAGCCAGACCGATAATCCAATAGTCACCCCAGAAAAGGCGCCAACCAAAAAACGCGACAAAGCTGACCTGCAGTTTTCCCTGTTTATTGTTGTCGGGTCTCCGGGCAATTCCTTTTGCTACCGCCACCTTTCCGTCGGCTTTTTTACATCGGTTCAATACATCTATTTTTCCATCGGGGCGCAACTCATAGTTAGCCGTTGTAGAATGGGCACATTTTTTCTGAAAGCTGTTGGGAAGTCGGGCAAATTCATACCAGAGCCCAGTATATTGCACTAAATCCACCCGCTCTACTGTAGTCTGTTCGGCAGAAAAACTCATCTCGACACCTCCAATTAACACGAGTAATAAAACGACTTTCGGATAAGCGCAAATCAATATGCAATTATTCTTTCTGAAAAACTCTGACATAATCAACCTCCATAGTTCTTTTAACCCAGCTTGATTCATTACCCGGAGCATATTGCTCTACCGCAACATTGAGAATAAAGTGAAAAAAGTGATCAAATGGCCAGGTTTGCACAGTACCCTCATTTTCAAAACTAAAAAAGAGAGAATCATCAACAAAGCAGTTTAAGATACCAGGTTGCCATTCCAACTGATAGCGATAAAAATTATTCCAGGGCTCAACAAGCTGAATATGCTTTCCAATCTGTGTCCCCTGTATGTGGTTATAAGCCTCAGTGTGAATTGTCCCATAAATCTGTTCCGGCGCCCAGCTCCAATTTTCCATAATATCAATCTCCCCACTTTTGGGCCAGCCGCCATAACTGTCTTCATCTGGATATAGCCATATCGCCGGCCAAAGCGCCACTCCTCTTGGAAGCCTGGCAGAAATCTCAAAAAAACCATAGCGCCAGCCTTCAACAGAATTGATCCGAGCTGAAGTATAGTTCCGGTTATCATATATTTCGGGAATAGCTTCAATTATCAGATTTCCACTGCGAACACGACAGTTTTCAGATCGCCTGTTGGTGTAATATTGCAATTCGTTATTATACCAGTTAGGCCCGTGCTCAAAAATCCATTTGCTGCTGTCAGGCAGGCCTTCGTTTTCAAATTCATCATTCCAGATCAACTTGTATCCTTCCGGTGTGGCAATTGTATCGGCAAGATCAATTTTTTCCGGTGGTACGAGCTTGTCATTTTCGCAAGCGCCAAATGAGGCAATGATCAGAAATATCCATAGATTCCACAAAAAAAATGTTTTGCTATCTTTGATTCTATGATGAGCAAAAATGCTTTTATTGCCCATTTCATCTCCTTTTTTTCCGATGCCGCGCTTCATTTATATTAGCTTCTCAAATATGAGGCTCCATTGATATCTATAATTGCACCTGTAAGATATGGATTGCCGTCTAAGGCTAAAAATCAGAGCAACTCTGCCACTTCTTCAGGCGTGCCAGCTCGATTTAGGGGTGACTGCGCCCGAATTGCTTTACCCACATCGCCGCTAAGGCGCGAAACGGTCATATCTGTTTCAATAAACCCAGAAGCCACTGTGTACACATACACACCTTTCGGGGCAAATTTTTGTGCCAAAGATTGCCCTAAAGCATTAAGTCCAGCTTTAGAAGCTCCATACTGTGGTGCATTTGGCTCACCTCGAAAGGCCCCGCGGCTGCTAATGTTGATGATTTTGCCTCCACCAGCTTCTGCCATATGTTTTCCAGTCAGAAAAGAGAGCATTGCCGGCGCTCTCAGGTTAAGCAGGATTTCCTCATCCCAAATAGCCTGCCAATCTTCAAAACTTTGAGTAAAAATATCATTTTTAGTATAAATGGCAGCATTATTTATGAGAATGTCCAGCCTTTTGTACTTTGCAAGCACATTTTCTACCAGCGACGCAAGCTCAGAACATTTTCTTAGGACTGCTTTAAAAAGCCATGACCTTCACCTGATAGCTCAGTGATTGTTTTAAGGGCAGCAGCTTCGTTTTGATAATAGTGGAGAGCTATTTGGCAGCCCTTTTGGCTTAATTTGAGGGCGATGGCTTTTCCTATGCCCCGGCTGGCCCCGCTTATTAAAACAATTTTGGCGCGATGACTCAAAATTCATCACTTTCAAGTTTTCTCAGTAGGCGGATTTCATCTTCCCAGAGCTCTTCCTTGGGTGTTTCCAAGATTAAGGGAATCTGATTAAAACGCGGGTCTTTCATCAGGATTTTAAATGGCTCGAGTCCGATAAATCCTTCGCCAAGAGATGCATGGCGATCCACTCTGCTGCCAAGATCTTTTTTAGAATCATTAAGGTGCATTCCCCGTAGAAAATTGAATCCGATGCAATCATCGAATTGCTCAATCGTTTTTAGAAATGCTGATTTTTCTCGTATATCATATCCGGCGGCAAAAATATGGGCTGTGTCAATACAGACACCAACACGGCTCTTATCTTCTACATTATCAATAATTTCGGCAATATGTTCAAATCGATACCCCACATTTGTGCCCTGCCCTGCTGTCAGCTCCAGCACCGCCGTCACATTGCTGGTTTTGTCCAGTGCCAGGTTGATACTTTCGGCGATCCGCCCCATACACTCACGCTCAGATATGAGTCCAAGGTGAGTTCCAGGATGGAAATTCAGCATCTTCAGGCCAAGCTCCTGACAGCGCATCATCTCTTCAAAAAAAGCTTCGCGGCTTTGCTTGAGCTTTTCACCATCAGGGTGACCCAAGTTGATCAGATAGCTGTCATGCGGCAAGACAAATTCAGCTTGTATACCAGACCGGCTTAAATTCTCAATAAATGAATGAATTTCCTTAACTGTGAGCGCTCTTGCTTTCCATTGTCTCTGATTTTTAGTAAAAAAAGCAAAAACATTTGCCCCGATTTTTTGAGCATTAAGGGGTGCGTTCTGAACGCCTCCGGCAGCGCTGACATGGGCTCCAATAAATTTCATTATTTATATTATTGTTCAGTTCTCATTTCAGAGGCCCAATAATTCGTTGCGAATCTTTTCTGATTTTGCTTTTACTGTATCATGCAGAGAATTTCCGTGAGAATCCATTGTCACCACTGCACGAAAATCTTCCACTTCGATGACCCACATTGCTTCTGGGACGCCAAACTCTTCAAGGCGAATGACGTCGTGGACTTTTTTTACAGATTGAGCTAAAATCGTGGCCGCACCGCCTACGGCATGCAGGTAAACAGCGCCGAGTTCTTTCAGTGCGGCAAGGGTTTTTGCACCCATTCCACCTTTTCCAATAGCTGCCCGAATCCCATACTCCTTCATCACAGGTCCCTGATAAGGCTCTTCACGGATGGATGTGGTAGGACCAGCAGCAACAAAGCGCCATTCGCCATCTTTTTTATCCACAACAGGGCCGCAATGGTAGATCATTGAACCTTTTAAAAGTTCCCGGATCTCATCAGGTTTTTCATCAAGCATCCAGCTATGGGCGGCATCTCGGCCTGTGACCATAATGCCATCAATTGAGACTTCATCGCCTACTTTCAGGCTGCGGATTTTCGCCTCATCAGTGGGTAGGTTTATCTTAATCATAGCGCACCTCATCTTCTGAATAGGTCATTGTTCTGCGACGATCAGCCCAGCACATATAGGCTAAACTGACAAAAAATGATGCCGGCAGCCGGTGGGCTTTGCCAATCTTGACCGCTAGAGCAGTCGTCTTGCCACCGAAACCCATAGGCCCGATGCCAAGCTTATTTAAATCTTGAAGAAGCCGCTCTTCCATCGACGCCAGATCAGGATCTGGATTAAGATCATCCAGCTTGCGAAATAGCTGTTTTTTGGCCACAATCATTGAGGTGGCCCTGTCACCGCCAATTCCCACACCCATAATTCCCGGAGCACATCCCTGCCCCTGGGCTTTAAAAACCATATCCACAACACACTTGTAAACGCCTTCCATATTTCGGCCAGCTTCGAGTGTGGCATCAGGAAGCTTATACTGACCGGAGACATTTTCACTGCCGCCGCCTTTCAGCGCCAACTTAATTTCAATAGCCGGCTTATCCCATTCTTCAAAATGAAAATAGGGAGACATAATGCCGGTATTATCGCCGCTATTCTTGCCAGTTACGGAATCCACTGAATTGGGTCGGAGATAGGCCTTTGCTGTAGCTAAACGGGTAGCCTCGATAACGGCCTTTTCAACAGCCCGCATTGAAACACCGACTGGAATTGTAATATAGTGGATATTGGTTCCGGTATCCTGGCATATTGGTGTACTTCCATCTTGGGCCGCCGTAATATTCTGTAGAATAACATTTAACACCGATTTCGCAGCGCTCCCCGCGTCCTCATTGTCTCTGGCCATCGTTATAGCTTTGACAACATCGGGGCTCATATCTGTGGATGCCAAACGAATCAGCTCGAGAACTGCATCCCGAAACCGATCATGATTGAGTCGAAATGTCACCTTTCCCTCCTTTTTTGTTTATTGAATAAAGTAGAGGACAAACGCTTGGCCTGTCCTCTTTTAGAAAAATCAATTAAGGAGCAAACATATTCAGCAGGTCCATCGGCTCAGGAACTCCTGAGACTTTTGATTTTTCCTGAATCGATTCTACGGCTTCTGTATATGTCATACGCGGTACATTATAGAAAATACCCAATTTGTGCCCGTGTTCTACCTCATCTGCCAATTCCCAGGCTTTGACCAGATCGTTTGGCTCATAATCTGATTCCAGATAACTGCTATTTTCTTTAATGTAAGTAAACTGCTCTCGTCCACGCCATGTGGGACACGGGCTGAGCGCCTCTACAAATGCAAATCCTTTATGAGCGATTGCTTTTGCGAAAATCCCCGCTGTCTCTTTTGGATGACCGCTGAAAACTCTAGCCACGAAACTGGCATTATAACTTAACATCATGCGAATGGGGTTAATTGGTGACTCAGCATTCCCATAAACCGTTGTTTTTGTTATATCGCCAAAGGGTGTGGTAGGAGAGGCCTGCCCCTTAGTCAAGCCATAAATGCTGTTATTCATTACGATATATGTCATATCAATGTTTTTTCGTGCGGCGTGGGGATTATGACCGCTACCGATAGAAAAACCGTCACCATCACCACCTACTCCGATTACCGTGACAGATGTATTTGCCATTTTTGCGCCAGTCGCAATAGGCAAGACCCGGCCATGAACGGAATTAAAGCCATAGGTTTGCACATAGCCCGGTAGTCGGCTTGAGCAACCAATTCCGGAGATAAGGGCTAAGTTGTGGGGTGGTATCTGAAGCTGGCTAAGCGCCTGATACAGTGAATTCAGCACACCAAAGTCGCCGCAACCTGGGCACCAGATAGGCTTCAGGTCACTGCGGTAATCTTTGATTGTATATTTTTGATCACTCATTTTTTGTCCTCCATTTTGGATACTTCGACAATTTTATCATAGATTTGTTCAACGGTGAAAGGTGCACCGCCACTGATTCGAAATGGAATCGTGCTGGCGCCATAATCACCAAAGCGGATAAAACCTCTTAGATAGCGGCGAAATGGGCCGGAAAAGGCAACTTCGGCCATAATGACTTTCTTTTTATTGCTGACAAATTTCTCGAAAGGACCTGTCAGAAAGGGCAAAATTATCTGAGGTATGATCGCGCCGACTTTGATGCCCTCAGCGTTTGCCCGCTCAACAGCTTCCTTAATAGCGCCTTTTGAAGACCCCCAGCCAACGATGCCTATTTCTGCATCATCCGGCCCGTAAAACCGAACAAATTCAAATTCTTTCTTAATCAAATCGTGCTTTCTGAAGCGTTTACGGTTCATAGCATTGTGAATATCCACATCAGAGGTTGGCCAACCTTTCTCATCGTGCTCGATGCCGGCTGCCTGATACTCACCACCTTTGATACCCGGGAAACTTACTGCAGAAATTCCAGACTCCGTCAGGCGATATCTTTTAAAATTCTCTAACTCCTCTTTCGTGGGTGTCAGTCGTGTATTTACCTTTTTAAAGCCATATTCCATATTTCTGAAGCGATCCGGGTTGATTGATTCTTTTCTCTGGCCAATAAAACTATCCGAAAGTAAAATAACGGGGATCTGATATTTTTCTGCGATATAAAAAGATAGAACCGTCGTATCGAAACAGTCTTCCACATCAGAGGGCGCAATGACCACTCTGGGCGAATCGCCGTGACTTCCCCAAATTGCCTGCATCAGGTCTGCCTGCTCGGTTTTGGTTGGAATACCTGTCGAAGGCCCGACGCGCTGAACATTCACAACAACGATTGGCAGCTCAGCCATTGAAGCCAGGCCAATGGATTCATTCATCAGACTGATGCCGGGGCCTGATGTAGCAGTCATTGCTTTAGCGCCGACGAAAGAAGCGCCCACAACCGCATTAATCGAAGCAAGCTCGTCTTCCATCTGCATCATCACACCACCATATTTAGGAAGGAATTTACCAAGAAACTCCATTATCTCGCCGGATGGCGTAATGGGATATCCGGCAAAATATTTAAGCCCCGAATAGATCGCGCCAAAAGCCACAGCTTCGTTTCCTTCCATCACAAGTTTAGGATGACTGGGCTCATATTCAAAAAGAACATGGTCTTCTTTCTTCAGATTAACCTGCACATATTCCTGGCCAGCGGTGATAGCTTTTACATTACTCTCGATGACCTCATTGCTCTTATGAGAAAACTTTTTCATAACACTACGCCTCAAAGCATCTTGCGGCAGCTTGAAAAGCTCAGAGATGACGCCCAACATCACAATATTCTTTGCTAAACTTGTACCCGAGGCTTCTTTTGCAATACTGGCAAAAGGCACTTGATACCAGGCTTTGATCATTTCTCGGTCAATGGGAATATCTTTTTCAGGAAATTTATCCTCAGAATCGCTGACAATAACCAAATCTTTTTTGAAAAGAAACTCCGTTCTGAATCTCATGAAATCTTTCCAACTTAAGACAACCAGCACATCCAGCCGGTCTCCCTGAGTGGCAATTGGATTTTGGTTTAAACGCACCCGAACAGAGCTCTCTCCGCCCCGAATTTGCGGGCCAAAACTTTTTAGCATAAACGTAAAGAGGCCATCACTGGCCGATGCATTTATCAAAATCTCGCCAGCGCTGATTACGCCGTCTCCGCCAGACCCAGCAATGCCAATTGCAATATCTTTCTGTCCCATCCGTTAAAATTCCTCCTAATTATTCTGTTTTATTGTTCTTCTTGTTTATTTACAAGGCTTCGTTCATAATAATATTTTAACTGTCGCCATACACGGTCATAGACAGTTCCTCGAGCATAACGGCCACTTTTTGTTTTCTTGCCAGCCGGCCTTTCCATCAAAAGCTCTACCCCTTCCTCGATCGTGCTTATGGCATAGAGATGAAACATCTTTTCCGCGATTGCCTGATTGACCTCATCTGAAAGGACCAGGTGCCGAATATTCGATTTGGGAATAATGACTCCCTGCTCACCAGTGAGACCCCTGAGCTTGCAAATGTGGAAAAATCCCTCAATCTTCTGATTTACACCGCCAACAGCCTGAATTCCACCAAATTGATTGACTGAACCAGTGACACCATATGAAAGTTTGATGGGAATGCCGCTTAAAGCGCTGAGCACTGCAAACAATTCTGTAGAAGAGGCGCTATCTCCCTCGATTCCACCATAACTCTGCTCAAAACTGATACTTACATTCACCGAAAGCGGAAATTCCTGGGCAAACTGATTTCCCAAAAAACCCTGAATGGTCAAAACACCTTTATTGTGGATACGACCCGTCATCTCCGACTCCCGGTCAATCTGAACGATGCCGGTCTCACCCAGATATGCCACAGCACTTATCCGGTTAGGCTGCCCAAAACTGTAATCTCCTAAATCTATAATTGTCAACGCATTAATCTGCCCGATTTTCGCGCCGGTCACATCCAGCTCATAGATTCCATCATCAAAATATTGATACATCTTTTCTTCCGCCAGAGCATGACGATGCCGATTCTCTTGCCGGGCTTTTTTCACGTGGGAAGCCTCAACCAGAACTGCTCCCTTTTGTGTGGCCCAGTATGCCGCCTCACTTATAAGATTTACATAAAGCCCAAACTGCAACGAGAGTCTTTTCTGATTTTCCACCAGACGCTGTCCATAATTGAGAAGCTCAATGACTGCATTTCTGCTGAAATGAGGTAAGTTTCGTTGGGCAAGCACCCCATGAACAAACTGAGAAAAGAGGAGTTCATAGTTCTCGTTGTACTGGGTCTCCATATCAAAATCAGCCCGCACTTTAAAATGGCGGGTAAAAGCCGGATCGTAATCCATTAGCTGGTCAAATAAATGTGGTTCACCGTATAGTATCACTTTAACATTCAACCTGAAATCTTCCGTCCTGAAAGATGAAAGATTTACACTGTCTGCAAGAACATCTTCTATGCGAGTGGCGCTGCTTCGAAGCATTTTTTTCAGAGAATCCCAGAGCGCTAAATTCCGAATGATGGGCTCCACGTCCATTATCAGATAGCCGTCATTTGCTAGCAGTAGGGAGCCTGGCCGCATCATCGTAAAATCGATTGCCACACCGCCAGATACGATTTTTCTCTCTATATGGCCAAAAAGTGATGCCGGTGTTGGATTTTCTTCCACAATTACCGGCGCGCCTTTTAGCTTGTGATGCGATACAAGAATATTTATCTCATAGCGTCGCTGGCCTTTCACATCGATAAAAGCAGATGGCTCAGGAACGCTACTTTGCTCATCTAACAGAAAATAATCAAGATTCTCAATAATATCATCTGTCATCTCTTCAAAATATTCTGCAATTTCAGGCTGGGGAAAGCTCTCCCGTATAATTGCAAACTGCCTTGAAACAACAGTTCGAACCATAACATCTATTAATTCTTCAACCTGATCTATGTACTCCTTTTCCAACCGGCCAATTTCACGATATTTTTTCTCAGTGATAATCGAGATTTGGTGGAGCTCTTTTTGAATTGATTCGCGCTGCTTTTCAGGTAATTTATTATAAATCTCCTCTTCCAGCACTTCCCCATTATATAAATAAAAGGTTTGCAAACCAGAGTCACTATTCTGTATCAATACGTTTTTAGAAGCAGCCAATTCATTAAGGCTTTCTAATATTCGCTGTTT
>DSDE01000054.1 GCA_011049095.1 Fidelibacterota bacterium | reverse complement strand
GCTTAAAGATCATCTTTATACACTATCTTTCTTTATCAGCTATGGCTTTCTGGCAGCCTTTCCATCTGGGATACCATTTCGTATGCCAGCGTCATAAGCGAGAACAATAGGATTTTGGGTTTGCCTCTGCTTTTTCCCGCATTCCACACGATTCACACGAATAAATTTTTCTGTATCACTCATCTCTTCTCCGCCATAGTTTTTATAAAAGTGCCAGCTTTCCGGTCTTTTTTAACATTCGGAAAAGCAAGCACCCGATTGTGCATCACCGCATAGATGCCGGGTGTCAGCAATCTGGCAGCCAGCAACGCTTCCGTCACATTTTGCATCGCATCAGTATCCTTAAAAACAAAAGGCTGCATTGCCCCGGTGAGTATGATGGGGCAGGCCGGCTTTTCGATTTCATTATAAAGCTTTTCTCCGGTAATTTCCAATGTGTCGGTGCCATGCAGAATGATAACAGCCTCACTGCTTTTCATAGCCTGATTGACGATTCGTTGGATGATTTCCCGGTCATTGTCATCCATATCAAGGCTGTCTTTGAAAATAATGCTTTGCTGCATAATTTCCAAATCTGGCAGCCGAAGCGAATTGATAATCCGAACCATCACCGACGAATAGTTACTCAGGCTGCCATCCAGTTCATTATAGGTCTTTTCTATGGTGCCGCCTGTACTTATCATAGTTATCTTCATGCTTCTCTCCTTACCGGAAAATTAGCTATTTTTAGGCGCGCTTCCAATGGCGAAGCTCTTTTCATAAAAATTAATATCAGCTAAGAAAACGTTTGGAGAAACGGCGGAATCATCTTAAGCTTATTCAGGTGAAATAGACAGGGAGAAAGCAATGAAGAAACCAATCGAACCATTTCGTATCAAGTCAGTTGAAGCCATACCTTATATCTCGCGGGAAGAGCGAGAAAAAATCATCAAAGAGGCGGGCTATAATGTCTTTCTAATCAGCTCTGACAAAATATATATAGACCTATTGACAGACAGCGGCACCTCCGCCATGAGCGATAACCAGTGGGCCGGGCTGATGCATGGTGACGAAAGCTATGCCGGAAGCCGTAACTACTTTCACTTTGAGGAAACCATCCGGGAGCTGACGGGCTTTAAATATATCATCCCTACGCATCAGGGGCGGGTCACCGAGAATCTGCTCTTCTCTGTGATCATGAAGCCGGGGCAACTTATTCCCAATAATAGCCATTTTGACACCACTCGGGCTAATGTAGAGGCCAAAGGCGGCATTGCCAAAGACCTACTCTATCCCTGGGCTCATGAACCCGATTATGAGCATCCTTTCAAGGGTAATATCAATCTGGAAGCTTTGGAAGCTTTGATTCAGGAGACAGGCGCCGAAAATATACCCCTGGGTATGATAACCGTCACCAATAACAGTGGCGGTGGTCAGCCCGTGGCAATGGATAATATCAGGTCTGCTTCCGAAATCTATCACAAATATGGCATTCCCCTTTTTCTCGATGCCTGCCGTTTCGCCGAAAACGCATGGTTTATTAAGTCGCGGGACCCAAAATACCACAATACATCCATTCGAGATATTGTTTTAGAAATGTTCAGCTATGCAGATGGCTGCACGATGAGCGCTAAAAAGGATGGTTTGGTGAATATTGGCGGCTTTCTGGCCCTCAATAATGCGGAGTGGAATGAACGCATCAGCAACCAGCTTATTTTGATAGAAGGCTTTCCGACCTATGGCGGTTTAGCGGGGCGCGACCTGGAGGCCATCAGCCGGGGTCTGAAAGAGGTTGTTGATGAACGCTATCTGGAATATCGTATTGGCCAGATTGCAGCTATAGGAGAAATGCTGGATGGCTTTGGCATTCCCTATGTGAGGCCGGCGGGGGGACACGCCATTTATATTGATGCCAAGCGTTTTTTGCCTCATATCCCCCCCCATCAGTTTCCGGCGCAGGCTCTGGTGGCTGCTCTATTTGTTGAGGGCGGCATTCGCGGCGTTGAGATTGGCAGTCTGATGTTTGGCAGCGCTGACCCCAAGACGGGTAAGTTTCAGGCGCCGCAAAATGAGCTGGTGCGGCTGGCAGTGCCCCGCAGAGTCTATAGCTACCTCCACCTCGAATATGTAGTCCAGGCATTGGCTGAAATTTACAAAAAGCGGGATAAGATTAAAGGTTTAAGGCTGGTTTATGAAGCGCCGGCGCTGCGTCATTTTACAGCCCGTCTGGCGGAAATTGATTAAAATCTTTGCAAGAAGATGTTTAAAAAAAGCCACCTTTTCCTGATTCTTTCTTCCTTTTTGCCGGTTCTTTCTCTTGCTGCCCCTTATTGGCTTCTTTTAGAAAAGTCAGCCAGCTCTGAGAATGTGCAGAAATATCTTCCCGATGGCGTGACGATTCGCTACTACAGCCCTGCACTTCACGCCATAAGTGTAAATAGTCCAGACAAAAAAGAAATCGGAGAAATTCCAGGCGTTAGAGAGATAAAAAGTCTTTGCATACTTTATTTTCCAAGGCCAGTAATTTATGAAGGCTCTTTGCATAAAGGGGGAAATGAATTTTACGGTGCGATGTATCAGCAATTGGCAACTATGAAAATTCCCGAGCTGCATTCTTTGGGTATCACTGGCAAGGGGGTTCGCGTCGGGGTGATTGATACAGGTTTCAAAAAGAGTCTGCCGGCTTTTGAGCGGATTTTGGCTGAAGGACGGCTTATCGCTGAGCGTGATTTTGTTTTTGCAGATGAGGATACCGATGATAATCCTGACGAGAGCCCACAATTGTTTTCAATACATGGCACTGGCTGCTGGAGTCAGATAGGGGCCTATGTTGAAGGCGAAATGGTGGGCGCCGCTTACGATGCAGAATTTGTTTTGGCAAAAACAGAAGATATTCGCAGCGAAACCCGAATTGAAGAAGACAATTTTGTGGCTGCTATTGAGTGGTTTCATTCTCTTGGTGTTAATGTGGTGAGCTCTTCCTTGGCCTATCTTGATTTTGACGGCGAAGATGATGATTACAGCTTTGCAGACCTGGATGGAAAAAGCACAATGGTGGCTCAAATTTGCAATTGGGCCGACCAGCAGGGAATAATCATCGTCACCGCGATGGGCAATGAAGGTCCCGGGGAAAGCACACTATGGAGTCCTGCTGATGCGGAGGGGGTCATCTCTGTTGGAAGCGTGGATAGTGAGCTGAATCCAAGCTATTTTTCCAGCAGGGGTCCCACTGCAGATGGCCGCGTCAAGCCTGACATCATGGCGCCGGGGCAAAACTGTGCACTGGCCAGCATCAGTGGCGGTGTGCGTTATGGCACCGGAACATCTTTTGCCACACCTCTGATTGCCGGTGGGGTGACGCTCCTCAGAGCCGCTTTTCCGTCTTGGACTCGGGAAGATATGCTCTATGCCTTTCGCAAGCACTCATATTTGTCTGAAAAATCGAATGAACTGGGCTGGGGCTTACCCGATTTTGAGGCGATTTTGCGCGATTTTCAAAATCAGGCAATGGCTAATATTCAAATCAAAGCTTTTCCCAATCCCGCGCGCTATACCATAAATCTTCGCTGGGATAATGTAAAGCCCAGGGTCAGACTTACGCTCTACAATCTGCTGGGGCAAGAGATTGGTGACTATCAGAGCATTAGCTACGAGCCAATTCACCTGGTAAATTTGCCTGTTGCACATCTCCCGGCAGGAGTATATCTCATTTCTGCTGAAAAGAGCTCCATCCGCTTTATCAAATATTAGTTTTCATAAATAATGGCTCTATAAATCAAAAGAGGCTGTTTCCAGCCTCTTTTTGATCTATGAAAAAGGCGATGTCGCAGAGGATTATTTATCAACGACCTCAAAATCGGCGTCTTCTACATCCTCTTTGCCATTGCCGCCATTTCCTGGCTGAGCCGAGCCTTGCGGCTCTTCCTGGATATTATCAGCTCCCGGCTGGCCCTGGGCGTTAGCAGCAGCATAGATTTTCTCAGAGACTTTCATCATTGCTTTCTGTACTGCATCGATTTTTTCCTTGATCTCATCAACACTGTTGCTGTTTTTCACTTTTTCCAGCTCGTCGAGGGCAGCAGTCACAGGCGCTTTATCTTCTTCAGTGAGTTTCTCACCAAAATCTTCCAGAGATTTTTTTGTAGTGAAGAGTATCTGGTCAGCCTGATTGCGTGTATCTACCGTTTCTTTCCACTTCTTATCCTCTTCGGCGTGCTCATCTGCTTCCCGTTTCATACGCTCAATGTCATTGTCGTTTAGGCCGCTGCTGGCTTCAATGCGAATATTCTGCTCTTTGCCGGTGGCTTTGTCTTTGGCTGAAACATTGAGAATACCATTGGCATCAATATCAAATGTCACTTCAATCTGGGGAATGCCGCGGGGTGCTGGTGGAATGCCATCCAGGATAAATTTACCAAGTGTCTTATTGTATGCAGCCTGTGTCCGCTCACCCTGGAGAATGTGTATTTCTACAGAAGTCTGATTGTCGGCTGCAGTGCTGAATACTTCCTGTTTTTTAGTGGGAATGGTGGTATTGCGCTCAATCAGTTTGGTGGTAACCCCGCCCAGTGTTTCAATACCCAGACTAAGGGGTGTCACATCCAGGAGGAGAACGTCTTTCACTTCACCCTGGAGCACTCCACCTTGGATAGCAGCGCCGATGGCCACGACTTCATCAGGATTTACCGATTTATTAGGTTCTTTGCCAAATAGCTCTTTTACAACCTGCTGTACTTTGGGAATGCGGGTTGATCCGCCAACTAAAATGACCTCATCAATCTCGTTAACAGTGAGGTTGGCATCTTTTAGAGCTTTACGGCAAGGCTCCTTTGTCCTTTCAATAAGATCATGAACCAGCTCTTCAAATCTGGAGCGGCTCAAACTCAGGTTCAGATGTTTGGGGCCGTCCTGATCGGCGGTGAGGTAGGGCAAGTTGATTTCTGTGGCCGTGGAACTACTCAGCTCGATTTTAGCCTTTTCTGCGGCTTCTTTAAGCCTTTGCATTGCCATAGGGTCTTTGCGGATATCAATCCCTTCTTGTTTGCGAAATTCATTTGCCAGGTAGTCAATGAGTTTCTGGTCGAAATCGTCACCGCCCAGATGTGTATCGCCATTGGTAGATTTTACTTCAAAAACACCATCGCCCAGTTCCAGAATTGAAATATCAAATGTGCCGCCGCCAAGATCAAATACAGCTATTTTCTCGTCTTTTTTTCGGTCCAGACCGTATGCAAGAGCTGCTGCAGTGGGCTCGTTGATGATGCGTCGAACACTCAATCCGGCAATTTTTCCGGCATCTTTGGTGGCTTGCCGCTGCGAATCATTAAAGTAAGCTGGTACAGTGATAACCGCTTCGGAAACTTTTTCACCAAGATAATCTTCAGCGACCTGTTTCATTTTCTGCAAAACCATCGCGCTGATTTCTGGCGGTGAATACATTTTGTCTCCCACCCTTACCCGCACATCTTTATTGGGACCTTTTTCCACTTTGTAAGGCACAGTTTCAATTTCACTGCCTACTTCATCATACATCCGGCCCATGAAGCGTTTGATGCTTGATATCGTGTTTGCCGGATTGGTGATTGCCTGACGTTTAGCGCCGGCGCCCACCAGCCGCTCACCGTCCTTTTTGAAAGCGATTACTGACGGGGTTGTCCTTCCGCCTTCTGAGTTGACCAAAACTTTTGGGTCTTTGCCCTCCATAATTGCGACGCAGGAGTTGGTCGTTCCCAAGTCTATTCCGATGATTTTTCCCATTTTTCTTCTCCTTTATTTTAATTGTTGTTTCTTAAAACCAGCAAACGGATGAGCTGAAGCACAGCCATCGTTGCAGCGGCGACATAGGTCAGCGCGGCGGCATCCAGCACCTTTTTCGCGCCGCCAACCTCTTTCGTCGTCAGGAAGCCATTGCTTTTGAGAATGGCCAAAGCTCTGCTGCTGGCATTAAATTCTACCGGCAGGGTGACAAGCTGAAAGAGGACCGCCGCGGCAAATACCAGAATACCGATATCCACCAGCATCGGGAAACTGAATATGAAGCCGATGAAAAAGAGGGGCAGCGCCATATTGCTGCCAATGCTCGCTGCCGGATAGATAGCGGTTCGCCATTGCAGCGGGGCATATTGCTCTTTATGCTGAATAGCATGGCCCACTTCGTGTGCTGCTACTGCCAGAGCCGCCAATGAATTACCGTGGTAATTATCCGGTGACAGGCTCACCAGCTTTTTCTTTGGGTCATAGTGATCACCAAGAAAACCCTGCCCTTCCACAACGGCCACGTGTTGCAGACCATTGCGGTCTAAAATAGCCCTTGCCACCTGAGCGCCATTCTTGCCAAATGAAGATGTAAGCCGCAGATATTTTTTGTATGTGCCTTTTACCTTACTCTGGGCATAGAGTGCCAAGACTAGAGCTGGTATCAGCATAAAGAATGTCCAGTCAAGATAGAACATCTTTTTTCCTCCCTCTTTTCAAGCGCTGAGCTTATAACAATCACCGTGCCAATAATGTTAGATGTGGATATGGCGCAATAGCCTGTCAATATGGCAAGCGCTTGCTGACAATTAGCACAATCTCCCAACAGATTTTAAGATTTTATTACTTTATGGCACAAAAGTTAGCTCGTTCAAAAAAATGAGCAGAATACTTAATGCTGCAAGCGCAGCTTTAACACGCATTTTAAATCGCTCTTTATCACGGAGCATCTTTTCATTTTAGCTCGATTTTCCACTGGGCAGAACTGGTTTTCTCTCAAATTTTATCCTGAGAAAGTGAGGGGAGCGATAGAGTTAGAAATTGCGCAGATATTTTTTGATTTCGTCAGCAATTTCCTCTGCTTTTTCATAATGCACAAAGTGTCCGCAGGCGAGATGATGCCCTTGGCCATTAGTGATTTCTGATAAAAAATGCGTTAGCTTCTCCTGCCAGTCCGGGAAAAATGAATCACCACCATCAGAAATAAAAAAAAGCATCGGGGTCTCAGCAGGAAGGGGATAGGATGCGATGGTTTGGATATTCTTTGGAATGTAATCAATCTCATTCACCATATTCCTTGTGAGGGCGCTGCGATAAAAAAGGGCTTTTATAATGCGTTTATCCGCTTTAGAGAGCGCAGTTGACAGGATTATGGGAAGCATTTTTTTTAAAGTCGCTTGGTCCATCAGGCGGGTCACGCCAACTCGCGAAATGATTGCCAAAATCTTTAGCTGCTTTTCTTGAGACCGGAGCAGGGAAAGATCGTCGTACACTGCAGGGACGCTGGGGTCAAGCCCAATAATCGCCTTGACCTCTTCAGGATATTTTTGCGCCCAATGGATTGCTTCCAGACCAGACATTGAATGGGGAATCAGCACGTAGGGAGCGCTTTCTCCCGCCAGCTTCAGGGCTTTCCGGCTCTCTTCAAGTACTGTATCTATGTCTCGTGGTATTTTTGATGGCTCACTCCAGCCGTAGCCCGCCCTTTCAATGACAATAATTCTGAAATTATCAGATAATCTTTTCCATAAGGGCTTGAAATCGAGTGTTGGCGCAACTGTGCCATGCCCGGCTAAAAATACCAGGCTGAAGTCTCCATCGCCTTCTCTATAAATGTGAATTTTTTTTGCTTTATCTCCACCAATTCACCCAACGGCGGAAAATTTCTGGCTTCAACTTTAAGTTGATAGGTATGATACAGATACAATGATGTTAACAGAATGAAAAGCAGAGCAAGTCCCCCCAAAAGGGTTTTGACTAAAATTTTGATAATTCCCATCTTATTCCTCCATTAGATTGATCTTGAATCGTCTTATTTCAGAATGCTGAATGGCATTCCTTGCCGGCTTCTCAAAGAAATGGGTGAGCGCCCCTTGCCCCTTGCTGCATTGAGAAGCGCGATAATAGTTAAAAAGGGCAAGCTTTAACATTTTTCCTGCGCCGGGGCTTTGATGAAAGATTTGATTAAGTTCCAGGCGCTTTCATTTTCGTACATTATTTCATCCTTTCTTAAAAACATTTAATAAACGCCTTTTGTTAATAGTTTTCTGTTTGTAGAATAGCTGCCATTTGCCAGGGCACGTTACATTCAGCATTGAGAAAATCGCTGTTTTGAGAAAACCATAGCAGCAGCGCTTGTATGATTTTTGCGGATAGAAGCGCAATAATTTCAGCATCAAAACTCTATCTTATAGCTGATAAAGGGGACAGGACTCGTGAAAAAATCATTCTCAATCTCCTGAGTTGCTAAATTGTATTTTTTCCCCAGGTATTGCCGTCCTAAAATGTTTTTAATCTGAAATGCTATAAGAGATGATGCTCTGGAATGGTTTATTCGGTAGCTAAGGGTGATATCAGAGATGCTTTCGAGATTTGCAGGGCGATACGTAAATGGCGCTGCTTCATCATAAACAATATCACCTCTCTGAGCACTTGCATTAATATCAATCGCTTGATGCCAATAGGGACCATAAAAGGCGATTTTTCCGTTGATGCCCAGCAGGTTTTTACCGCCAATTGTCCATTCTTTCCCACCGAGAAAGTTTATCACAGCGTTGCCATTGTAGCGTGAATTGTAGCTTTGGCCATCGCCACCGATGTAATTAGATTGGTAGAGCGAGGCGGTGATAAGATAGTAGTAGCCTTCATTAAGATAACGTTCAAGAGTCAGATCAATCCCGTAGTTTTCTCCGGTTCCCTTATTAACCAGAGCCTTGTCGAAGCACCAGTCCTTTTGAAAATTCAGCATCGAATAGGCTTCTCCATCAAGAACCGGCACATTGTAAAGATGCTGGTAATAGGGCTCGATTTTTAACCGTAGGTATGCTGTTGGCAAAAAATCGTAGGCAAAGACAAAATGCTTTGCTCTCATTCTTTTCAGCGACCTGTTTGGAAAATGCGTTTCGCCGTCGGGCTGAGCTTGTGATACAAAATAAACGAATAGCGGCTCAATCTGGCTGTGCATTCCAAAGCCGATGGAGAATCGATTTTGGCGATTTGCCTGAAAATTTGCCGAGAGGCGTGGTTCGATTAGAAAATCATCATTCAGCTCAAACCATGACGCATTTAGCCCGGCAATCATTGAGGTGTATTGACTGAAGATATATTTCGCCTGGTAAAAAGCTTTCAGTTCGGCGCCTCTCCCTTACCCCTTCAAGAAATTAGTATAATTTCCCCTTTGAAAATCCCTCGCGTTTCCATGAAGCCGATAGTGATGCACATTGGCGTGAAACCCTGTCCTTAAACTCATGCGGGATGATGAAACAACTCATACAATTGAATTTACCGCTGTCATTCCCGCTTAGCTTTCGATAGAGAAAAGTGGGTGCAATTCAGACGGCGTTGTTTCTGAGAGCCTGGCATCTTCGCGGTATTGATGTATGCCGGCGCTGATGGCAATGTTTGTACGGATATGAGATTTTGCCGCCAGGGGGAGAATATGACCGATACCCATCACTCCCATATCATAGCTAAACTGCATATTCTTCCTGTTCTCGGGATAAATCCATCTCTCCACTGCATCATAACCTTTCATTGAGCTTTCGCTTAAGCCGCCCACGCCCCAAATGGAAAAATGTCCTGCTTTCCGAGTGGGAATATGAATTTTGAATGATAAATCCTGATATACAGGCAGCTCATTGGCATCTTTTACTTCAGGCAGCAGGGGGAAAATTAAGGCCATCGTGGAATAACGATAGTTGAGCAGGAAAGAGCTGCCGCTTCCGTCTTTGATGGGACCCTCAGCAGCCATTTCAATACCCTGCACGCCTACCTGAAAAGCATATTCATATCGTTCATTATTGCCATTTCGGAGCTTTATATCAAAAACACCGGCAGACGCATTGCTAAATTCTGTGGGAAAAGCGCCGGTATAGAAATCGGAATTGGCTAAAAGCTGACTGCTGAAAATGGTCAATCCGCCTCCGCCGGTAATATTAGAGCCGGAGAAGTGGCTCGGAGCGGGTATATCAACACCTTCCAGGATCCAGAGTAATCCTTTAGGTGCATTTCCTCTAACCACAATTGCATTTTGGTGTGCTGCCACCGGACTAACGCCGGCAAAATTTCCCGCCATCCGGCCTGGATCGTCTAATGCGCCGGCATATCTTCTCGCCTCTTCTACAGAAAAAGTGCGGGCGCTGACAGAAGACATACTATTGACAGGACGGTCTTTGTGAATATCTGCTTTGACGATGATGTCTTTATGTACCAGAATCGAGCGCTTCAAAGCCACATTAAGCACAAGCTCTTTGCCGGAGCCGAGCAGCAACTCTGGTATGACCAAAGGTTCGTATCCAATAAAGCTTACTTGCAAATTGTATCTGCCTACTTCAACCATATCAATCTGAAAATAGCCATCCATTTCTGAAATGGCGCCATAATCGCTGCCTTGTAAGATGATATTTGCGCCTGGCAATTTCTCCATCGTTTCTGCATCATAGACATTGCCTCGTATCTTTTGGGTGGGTTTCTGAGCATAAACATAATTTATGCTCATCAATAGCAAGAATGTGATTGCCCCTATACGTTTCATCAGTTTTTCCTTTCATAGCTCAAGCGACCCGATTCTTTTTTTTATGGCCAAATTAACGGATTTTTTCCAAAGTCAATATAAGTGGTGGCATTGCGCAAATTCATATTTTTCTATAGAGGTGATCTTAGGAAAAAGGTTGTCACTATTCAGACTTTAGGCGGAAATGCGTGTTGTAATCTCGAATGGCCGCAAATAGATAGACTTGGCCTTTGCTGGCTATGAAGCTTGCACCGAGGGAAAGAGCTTGTCCACTCATAAATGTCCCCCAAAAGAGAAAGGGGTCATTCTTTGGCGCTGCAGAATTATTTATATATCACAGCAGGTCTGCAACAGGCATGGCAGCGCCAAGCAGCGCTAGGGGTTTTGCAATGCGCCTTTGCCTCTTATAGTTATCAATGAGCGCTTTGCCGCTAGGGGTTTTCGACAACAGCGCATGAAATTCCGGATTATTGGGAAAGTAGCTTTGCCGCCCCCCATCAATCGTAAAAACAAGCCCCTTAAAAGGCACAATTTGCGGATAGATATTTTTTGTGAGCTAAATATTGATACTCATTTCTGCTTCTAGGGAGTCAGGCATTTCCCGAGATATGCCTTCAAAAGGCTGTGATAAAAGCAGAAGTGCCCATAAATATGTTTTCAGGTTTTCAGCTATCATTTCATTGCCTCGTCTCTCGATTGAATTCTTATTTGATATATTCGACGGCTGCTCAATTTTGGGGGACTTACTTATCATTCTGTTAATTTTACGCCAAAGCTGTATGACTGTCAAGGCTAATCGGCTAATGGCAGACTATCAAGTTCCATCTATTTCAAGTTTACAATGCTTGTTCAGTCGTGCTGAAAGAGCTTGAGAAAGCTCTGCTCAAATAAAAGGAGAGAAAGCAATCTCCGTATCTTATTACTCATATTTCTAGATTAATGGATGGTGGATATTTCTAAATTTTCCTGGCATTTTTAAAAAGAGAAGTGCTCTTTTGAGAAAAAATTTATAAACTATGCCGCTTTTTGCAGCCGTGGTGGAATTGGCAGACACGCCAGACTTAGGATCTGGTGCCGCGAGGCGTGGGAGTTCGAGTCTCCCCGGCTGCACTACCTTAAACTATTCATTTGCATATACTTAGAGTACATTGTATTTGTC
>DSDE01000346.1 GCA_011049095.1 Fidelibacterota bacterium | reverse complement strand
GTCTATCAGAAAGAATTGAGGCTGTCTTATGAAGCTGAATATCTCCTATTTTGATTTTGTTGTGATTTTTCTCTATTTCGGCGTAGTGATGTTCATTGGTTTTTACTTCAGTAAACACAAGAACAGCGAAGATTATTTTCTGGCTGGGCGAGATATAGGCTGGCTGGCAATTGGCGCTTCGCTTTTTGCTTCAAATATTTCCAGTGAGCATTTTATCGGGCTGGCTGGCAGCGGCGCCAGCAGCGGTTTGGCAGTAGGGCATTTTGAATGGCTGGCTTCTTTTATCGTTCTTTTTTTGGGCTGGGTATTTGTGCCTTTTTACCTGAAATCGGGTGTTTTTACCATGCCAGAATTTCTCGAAAAGCGCTACAACCGCAGCAGCAGGGTCTATCTGACAACAGTTTCTATCGTGGCTTATGTGATAACAAAAATTTCAGTAACTTTGCTGGCTGGCGGCTTGCTTCTTAATAAAATTTTAGGTTGGGATATGATAAGCTCGGCTATTGTGCTGGTGGTGATTACTGGTATTTACACGATTGCCGGCGGCTTGAAAGCTGTTATTTACACAGAATTGATGCAGGCGGTTGTTCTGATTGGCGGCGCTGTGATGCTTACCGTTTTGGGAATGAATGAGGTGGGAGGCTGGGCAGGTCTGCGGGAAGCCCTGCCTGCAGATTATTTCAGTATGTTCAAGCCCTCAAGCCACGCTGATTTTCCCTGGACGGGTATTCTCTTTGGCGCGCCGATTTTGGGAATCTGGTATTGGTGTACTGATCAGTTTATCGTGCAGCGGGTTTTGGCGGCAAAAAATATCAATCATGCCCGCAGCGGCGCTATTTTTGCCGGTTTTTTAAAGATTTTACCGGTTTTTATTCTGGTGCTTCCAGGTCTCGTTGCGGCTGTTCTTTTTCCAGGAATAGAAGGTGATGAAGCCTATCCGATGCTGGTCACTTCTCATCTGCTTCCCATCGGTATCAAGGGCATCGTCATCGCTGCTTTGCTGGCAGCTCTGATGAGCTCACTGGCTTCGGTTTTCAATAGCAGCTCAACGCTTTTCACAATGGATTTTTATAAGAATATCAAACCAAGCGCCTCAGAAAATGAGCTGGTACTGGTAGGCAGGCTGGCAACTACGGTTTTAGTTATTTTGGGAATTCTCTGGGTGCCTCTCATCCGCAGTGTCAGCTCACAGCTTTTTGTCTATCTCCAGAGTGTGCAGGGCTATATCAGTCCGCCTATTGCCGCCGTTTTTCTTTTTGGCATATTTTGGAAGCGGGCCAATGGCAGGGGTGCGATTTATGCCCTTGTTGGTGGAGGAATTCTGGGGGCGGCTCGTTTGATTATGGAGATTTTGACAAAGCGCAGCGGACTCGATTTTGGCATTTTGGACTGGTATGCCACAATGAATTTTCTCCATTTTGCCACGATGCTTTTTGTGATTTCAGCGGCAATTCTGCTTTTGGTCAGCCTCCTTTCAGAGGCACCGGCCCGCGTAAAAATTGCAGGACTGACCTTTACGACGGCCGATGAAATACAAAGTGATTATATTCGTAAAATCGAGGAGCGAAATCCTCGCTGGACGCAGATTAATATCGGTTTAAGTATTCTGCTGGTAATGAGTATTCTCACCTTATGGGGAATATTCTTTTAGATGGAACAGCAGCTTATGATAGATGAAAAACCAAAACAAAAGAAGGAGAGAACCATGAAACGATTGTTTTTTGGAATCTTAGTGACGGTACTGGCGGTGACAATCTTGTCAGCCCAAGAAACCATCAACACATTTGATGCAGAGCCGGATTCGGGTTACTGGGCAACATTATATAATGATCATGCTGACAGTAATCTGGCTTTCATCAATATGGAATTTATCAGTGATCCGGTAAAGGTGGCCCCCGGCGCAATGCGTCTGGACTGGGGCGCTGACAATGCCGAATCATGGGGCGGTTTCAGCAAGCTGGAACATTGGATTGCCGACTCGATGGGGACCTATGATTTCAGCGCTTATGATACCATTGCATTCTGGTATTATAATGAAACACCGCAAAGTGCAGTTGGCAGCACCCATCTGCGCTTAAACCTGCACGATGTCAGTGATTCACCTGATGGAAATGTAACCTACGATGTGGGTCAGTGTGAATACTACTATTCATTTCTCTATATTCTCGATGAGCAGCCGGGCTGGAATCAGGTAAAGCTTCCCCTCATCGCAGGAGAATATTGGGGCGGTGAAGGCTTTAATCGCACTGGTTGGAGCGGTATTGAAGGCAATAACACCCTTGACCTTGACAAAATTAAAGGATTTTCTTTGGAATTTTCCATCAGCACTGCTGCTGACTACAGCGCCGGTGTGCTTATCGTGGATCATTTGGAGCTGCGGGGACCCAAAGCTATCAATGTGATCTATTTCAACGGTCGGGCTGTTCCCAGTGATGTTGATCTCAATGGCGGCTGGGGCGGCGGCTCTTATGAAATTACCGATGAAGAGGCCAGTTTTGAAGGCACCAACTCCATTAAGTGGAATCTTCCTCCCAATGATTGGGCACTCTGGGATGGGTTGGTTTTCACCACCAGTACTCCCAAAAACCTTTTTGTAAACTGGGCATTTGATTCGCTGAAATTTAAAATCAAGACAGATGGTCTCGATTCTATGAAAATCGTCCTTGCCGACAATGATATAGATGGCGATGGTCCCGATCTGGAATATGAAGCTTTTGCATTTCTGCACCCGGAGGATGTTGGCTATGACGGCACCTGGAAGCAGGTGGCAATAGCGCTGAAAGACTTTGACCGGAATGGCGGCGCCTGGAATGGCACTGCAATGCAGTATGATGCCCTAATGGACAGCACCAAAACCTACCGTCTGAAAATCCTTATGGGCAGTACAGCCGATCTGGGCAAAGTTGTCTATCTGGATGATATCTGGATTGGCTCACCAGTGATTGATATTATTCCCCCGGCAGCCGTGACAGGTGTCTCTGGTATTCCCGGAACCTATCTCAATTATGTAACTTGGACCGATGTGGAAGGTGAAAATGGTGAAGTTTATGATGTTTATGCATCACCGGACCCTATCAGCAGTCTGGAAGACGGTTATGTTGAGCTGATTGCCAGTAATATCTCAGAAGGTGTCCGATCAGCCGTTCACTATCTGAAATATCCCCTTGTTGACACTGATGTTCAATATCATTACGCTGTCATCTGCAAGGATGCAGCGGGTAATGTGGGTCCGCTGCATGACCCTGTAGCACCTTTAACAAATACCGCGATGGCTACCCCCACTGTCAGTCTCGATATCCCCTCTAATCTGGCGGTAGATGGTGACCTCACCGAATGGTATGATTCCGGCATTATGCCTTTTGTCATCAAACCTTCCACCAACAATACACCGGTTGGTGAATTTACCGATGATAATGATCTGACCGCTACCGTTTTTATGGCTATTGATGCAGAAAATCTCTACATCGCGATGGATGTGGTGGATGATGTCTATATGGGTTGGGATGGCACCGGTGACTGGTGGACCAACGATGCAGTTGAGCTTTTCTTTGGTGGCTATGACTTCCGCAAGCTGAAACATAACAGCCTAAAACGTGGCGCCGAGCCTGATTTCAAACTAATGTTTCATGATCAGGGTCTGGCTAATGGTATTGCCGGCGATGCAGTTTTTATGACCAATGACAGCGCCAATTTCTATATGGAAGGCTTCAATCCGGACTATGTCATTGAAACCATCATTCCCCTCGCTTCTTTCTATCAGGATGGTGACTATATGTTTACCCCCAGCAATGGAATGCGTATTCCGCTGGAGCTCTATTTTCACGATAAAGATGATGCAGATGGCTGGAGTGCTGTTGGATATTCTCCCTATAACCAGGATAATGCCTGGTCAACACCGCAGGTCTGGGATTATACCTGGATTGGTGATGCTGCTTATATGACCAGCGCCAAAGAGATGCCAATCGCTCATAGCTTTGAGCTGAAACAAAACTACCCCAATCCTTTCAACCCGCTAACGAATATCTCCTATACAGTGCCTTCATCTGGCCATGTATCAATGGAAGTTTATAATTTGCTGGGTCAGAAAGTGATGACTCTTGTGAATGGTTTTCAGGCCGCCGGAAATTATCAGATTATGCTGGATGGCTCAGCCCTCTCAAGTGGTGTCTATTTCTGTCAGTTGAAAACAGGCCACAATCATAAAACAATGAAAATGGTCTTGATGAAATAATAAGGTTCTGCGGCGCCGGATTTGTTTTTCGGCGCCGCTTTTTTTGAATCTGATAAAATTGAGTGAGAACCATGAGACTGAATATCAAAATTTTCAAAAAGATGAGCCTTTTGTTGCTTATAAGCATAATTGGCGCTATGGGCCAGACTACGGGAAAAATTGCCGGAATAGTCGTTGATACCGACACAGGCGATCCGCTGATGGGTGTCAATGTTATTATAAGAGACAGCTACTGGGGCGCTGCTACTGACGAAAACGGACAGTTTTTCATCATCAATGTTGCGCCGGGAACCTATGATATTTCTGCTTCATCCATTGGCTATGCTATGCTCACCATTGAGAATGTATCAGTCAATGTAAATAGTACCTCAAACCTGGAATTTCGATTAAAATCCAGCGTTTTGAAAGGTGAAGAGATTGTGGTGCAGGCTGATCGTATTTCTGCCAAAAAAGACCAGACCGGCTCTATCCGTCATGTCAGCAGCGATCAGATTTCGACATTGCCCGTGGAAAATATCGGCGCTGTGGTGAATATGCAGGCCGGCGTAGTGGATGGCCATTTTCGTGGCGGACGCAGCACTGAGGTATCCTATCTGATTGATGGTATTCAGGTAGATGACAGCTTTGGCGGGCAGAACAGCACCGTAGAAGTGGAAGCCGAAGCCATTCAGAATTTGGAAGTGATTACCGGAACTTTCAACGCCGAATATGGCAGGGCGATGTCCGGTGTGGTCAATGCCGTAACAAAAGATGGCAGCAAAAAGCTGGAAGGCTCAGTATCATTGGATTACGGTAATTATTACACCGGCAATAGTGATATTTTTGAAGGCCTGGAAGCCTCAGAAATCAACCGTAATCAGGATTATAAAATCCAGCTCAGCGGGCCAATTATTGGTCAATCACTCACCTTTTTTGCCAACTACCGCTATCAGCTCAATAAAAATCATCTCAATGGTATTCGTCGCTTTAATGTAGATGATTACTCACTTTTTATTGGTGACCAGAGTCAATGGTACACCGAAGCCACTGGCGACAGCGCTTATGTACCGATGAATAACAGTGAGAACATTTCCTTTATGGGCAAACTGACCTTTAATCGCAAAGGCAATTTTAAGACCTCGCTGATGTATTCTATCAATCAGGATTTATGGCGTAGCTATAATCATAGTTTCCGCTTCAATCCCGATGGAATAGGCGCCGATCACCGACGCACCGATATGCTGGCCTTATCCTTAAATCATATGCTTTCGCCAAAACTTTTTTACGAAATCAAACTGTCAAATCTGGAGAATAATTACGGATGGTATGTGTATGAAGACCCGACAGACAGCAATTATATTCATCATATCTATCTCGAGAATACCGGCACAAGTTTTTTTACAGGTGGGCAGCAAAAAGACCATACCCGAAGAACCCTTACCGATCAGAGTATAAAATTTGATATCAACTGGCAGATGAATAATAATCACAATATCAAAACCGGAGCAGTTTATACGCTGCATTCCATTGATAATAAATATTCTGCCATACGGAATGCCTATGACGGCGATCCCCTTGAAAATACCTCTGTCCTCAACGAAAATGGTACAATCTCATTTCCCTATTATCAGGCGACTATATTGCCTGACAGCTCAGTATATTCTGATATTTATGAAGTCTCACCCCTGGAATATTCTGTTTATATTCAGGATAAAATGGAATTTAATGAAATGGTCATCAATATGGGGCTTCGCTACGACTATTTTGACCCTCAATCAGTTTACCCCAGCGATTTGAGAAACCCCGCCAACCAATTGAATCTTCCCGATTCCATGATGTCAAGCTATCTTAATGCTGAAGCACAATACCAGATCAGCCCGCGGCTGGGTTTAGCCTATAAGCTCAGCGATGCCGCGGTGCTCCGCTTCTCATATGGGCACTTTTTCCAGATGCCGCCACTTTATGCACTCTATCAAAATCATGCTTTTCGGATTTCTCCCTCTGATTATGAAACCACTTTAGGAAATTCTCAACTGAAAGCTGAAAAGACCGTCACCTATGAAATCGGTCTCTGGCAGGAAGTGACTCAGAATATTGGTGTGGAAGTCGCGCTCTATTACCGTGACATTTATGATCTCCTCAGCACCCGCATCATCAGCACCTATAATCAAATTGAATATGGACTTTATACAAACAAGGATTATGGCAACGCCCGTGGCCTGGAGCTCAAATTGGATATCAGCTACGGCGCCTTTTTCTCAAATCTGAATTATACGCTGCAATATACCAGAGGTATCGCCGATAACCCCACGCAGACTTTCACCCGTGCCGGTGACAGTATGGACCCCATTACACGGCTGATTCCAATGCCATGGGACCAGCGCCACACTTTAAATATCACGGCTGGCTATAATACAGGTCGTTATGGCGCAACGATGACAGCCTATTATGGCAGCGGCTCTCCATATACGTTTTCGCCTATTCAGGAGAGTCCATTGGCCAGAGTGAATCTTTATCCTAATAACGACACTGAGCCAGCCAGCTACAGTCTGGATATGAACGGCTTTTATAAAATAAGAATTTTTAAGGGTGTGGATACACGGCTCACATTTGCAGTTTACAATCTGCTGGACCGCCTCAATCCAGCCTGGGTTTATGGCGCCACCGGGCAGCCTTATACTGATATTGTCCGCGAATCGGATATCTTAAACCACCGCAGCAATTTTTCCACCATTTATGATGTGATTCAAAACCCGGCGATGTATTCAGCGCCTCGCTATCTGAAGCTGGGTTTGGGAGTGGTATTCTGATGGCATTCAACAAAGGATTTGCTATGAAAAGATCTCTATTCATTTTATCAATGCTGCTTTTGATCTCATCGCTTTGGGGGCAGGGCAGAATATACGAAGGACCCGATGATCCTGCAGGTGATATCGCCGCCGAAAGAGAAGGCTATATGACTGGCAACCGCGTCTTTCTATACTTTAGAAATACGACGGAGCTTTCCGACTGGCCCAAAGCCAATGTCTCACGCTGGCCCAATAATTATCAGGGCGTCAAAATGACTGATGGTGTGGCTCTCCTGGTTGGCGCTCGGGTTTATATCACCCAGGATACGATTCCGGTGACCGAGCCACTGGATATCTTTCAGCTCAGTATGCAGGGACTCATTGACACGGTTTATTTTTTGCAAACCAGCTATCGTGAAGAGATGGACCGAAACTTGTTGGGTGATGTTGAGTGGGGCTTTTATCCGGTTTTTGGTTATTTTAATGAAAGCAGCGAATATCCGGCAATGAGCAATAAACCCAGCAGTTGGCCGACATTTGGCTGGCCTGCAGCAGGAAACGCAACAAAATGGCCTGGCGAATGGAATGGCCGCTTTGGAAAAGGCGTTATCTATGCCGACCTGGAAACCTATTTTGTCGTAAATGATGCCCAAGATTTGGAATATTGCGGGCGTGGCATCCCCGGCGCCGTGGATTATCCTCACTACTATCCTCGTCCTGGCGTACGCATTGGTGACAAAAAAGCAGATGTGACGATTCAGAGAGGAAATCCCTGGGGTGGGCTTGGCATCCGCGTGGAAACCCGCGGTTTTCAGTGGAACAACCCCCAGGCCCGCGACGCCATCTTTTTTGAATATTCCATCGCCAATATTTCTGAATATGATATTCGTGATGTTGGTTTTGGCTACTGGGTGGACAATGCCATTGGCGGAGAAGGCGCTGATGACGAGCTGGGCTTTTTTGATGTAGATCTGGATATGGCTTATAGCTGGGATAAAGATGGAATGGGGCTGGCGGGCGCTAAAACAGGTACGATGGGTTTTGCATATCTGGAAAGCCCGGGGCTTCCTTATGACGGAATGGACAATGATAATGATGGTATCATTGATGAGCGTCGTGACAACGGCCCTGGTATCTTAATTGAGGGGCAGGATGCTATTCGGGCTTATGTGATGGCGAATTACGATTTGGCAAAATTCGAGGCATTCTATGGCAAACTGGAAGAGCGGCCTGCCTACCAGATAGGCCGTTGGTGGACCGGCGATGAAGATATGGATTGGCAAGATGGCGAAGACCTTAACGGTGATGGATTCTATGATATCACTGAATATGCCGGCGATGACCTTGGTCTCGATGGCATCGGTCCTGGAGAAATTAACTACCCCGGTCCCGATGAAGGTGAAGGCAATCACAGGCCCGACTATGTAGAAGGTGTAGGCTGTGAGCCCAATTTTGCTGCCACCGATGTGAGTGAATCAGATATGGTAGGTCTCACCAGCTTTAGAATGTTCCCTGTGCCCTCCCACAGTTCCGACCATTTCTGGTTTAAAGGCGATAAATCTATGTGGGAGCTGGTTGGTGGCTATCATCTGGAAGAATACAGCGGCAATGTCTCTAATCTCATTGAAGTTTTCGCATCAGGCCCCTTTCCCCTTTTTAAGGGTCACACCGAGCGCGTCTCTATGTCGATGCTCCACTCCTATGACCCGCTGGAAGGGCTCAATTCTGAATCTCATACCGCGCCTGCCCTCTTTGAGCTGAAAAAGATTGTGCAGGTCATTTATGAAAAAGACTACCGCTTTGCCCAGCCACCGAAAATGCCCACCCTTACGGCAACGCCTGGCGATGGCAAAGTGATACTCGTTTGGGATGATATTGCCGACACACGCACCCGCGACCCTTTTGTGGGCAATGTTAATGATTTTGAAGGCTACAAAGTTTATCGCGCCACCGATAAAAAGATGAGCGATGCTGAAGTGATTACCGATGGCTATGGCACACCGATGTTTCTCAAGCCAATATTTCAGTGCGATCTCATTGACACCATAAGCGGCTTCACCGATTTTGGTCTGGTGAATGGCATGGGCTATTATCTCGGCTCTGAAACTGGCATTACCCACCACTTTGTGGACAATAATGTGGAAAATGGCCGTAGCTACTACTATGCTATTGTGGCATACGATTATGGCGCACCCCACATTGGGCCAGGAATTGCGCCCTCTGAAAATAATATCGTCATCGAGCTGGATGAAGCAGAGGAGGTCACCGGAGTTGGTAAAAATGTAGCCATCGTAACGCCCAGACAGAATGCCGCCGGATATATGCCGACACGGGTAGAGCTTCTGGAAAGGGATGATAATCTGGGGCAAGGCGAACTATCTCTGGAAATCCTGGCGGAAAAATCCCTGAAACTGGGGCATATTTATCATCTTACATTTGATATTGATACACTCGCAGTGGTCAATTCCTACGATCTCGGTCTGCTCTATACCACATCGGGTTTTCACATCTATGATGCCACTGATAATGCCGAAGTCTATTCCGAAACACCCAAAAAATTCAGCGGCGACAATATCATCTATAATGACAGCCTCGATTATTATACCTTAAAGACAGGTGAACCCATTTCTTCCGATATTTTTGATGGAATGCGTTTCCTCATGACTTTAAGAAATGTCACTGCCCGCTACGATTTCGCCAACAGCGGCTGGATAAGCGGCCATAGCCCTATGCGTCTCCGCACCACTAGCGACTCAAACAAATTCCCCTGGGACTACCAGATCGTTTTTTCCAGCTCTGACAGCTATACACAGCGTCTGACTAACCTGACTGGGCTTCGCGATGAAAATGGCTCACGTATCGCCTCGTCCGCGTTGCTCTCCGGTGTCAGTTTTCCATTCTATGTCTTGAATAAAAGCTTCCAGGATTCTTCAGGAAATGACCGTGTTATGGACATGGTGGTTCATGATCTTGATGGAGACAAGGAATTTGACATATTGAAAGACCGCATTCTAGTGGGTGACCTGAGCACGGCCAATCGCTGGGTCGGCACCGCTTTCATCATTGATTTCAATTTAGCCACCGAGACGACACTCCCCAAAGTCAATGATGTCTATCAGGTTAAATGGCAGCGGCCATTCTTTAAAACCGATACCATCTCATTTACCGTTGTAGAATCTGACTCAGTGGACATTTCAGCGCTAAAAGAAACAATGGCCAATATTCGGGTGGTTCCAAACCCCTATATCGCCACCAATGCAATGGAGCCGGCAGTAGCCAATCAGTTTCTCAATCAGCGCCGGCGGCTGATGTTTACAAACCTCCCTGCCGAGTGTAATATCCATATTTTTACGCCAAGTGGCATTTTGGTTGATAAGATTGAAGTGAGAAATGATGCAGACAATGGAATCATTCACTGGGACCTCACCAGCCGTGAAGGGCTGGAAATTGCAGCCGGAATGTATGTCTATCATGTGGAATCAACCCTCACATCAGAAGTTAAAATCGGAAAATTTGCGGTGATCAAATGAAAAAAATAAGCGCTTACAAAAAAAGAAGTTCAATTAGCCTGTCTGTTGCCATAAGCATTCTCACTGTATTTAGCCTGCTTTCGGCTCAGGAGCCTTATCGGGTAGGCACGACTGCTGCAAACTTCCTCGAATTGGGTGTTGGTAGCGCTGGAATTTCTATGGGAGAAGCCTATGTGGCCGCTGCAAGAGACCTCTCAGCCATATATTGGAATCCTGCCGGGCTGGCTTATATGGAGAAAAACGAAGTCCAGGTAATGTATCAGCCATGGATTGCCGATATTAATAATGCCTTTGCAAGTGTGGCTATTGTATTGCCTCGCGTCGGTACTTTAGCTGCAGGCATCACCACCTTTAATTATGGTGAAGAAGAGGTAACAACTCTGGCTATGCAAGACGGCACCGGGGAAACTTATACAGCCAACGAGCTGGCTGCTACGCTTTCATTTTCCAGAAAGCTGGCGGCCTGGTTTAGTTTCGGCGCTTCAGCTAAGCTTATCAGCTCCAGTATTTGGCATATGAGCGCGAGCGCCGCTGCGGTGGACCTTGGCGTGGTGGTCAATACCCATTTTCTCACTTTTGGCGGCGATCGAGAAGACGGCCTCAGCATCGGAATGAGCATTGCAAATTATGGCTCGAGGATAAAATACGATGGTATAGACCTGCTCAATCCGATTGATATCAAGCCCAATGAAAATGGTAACTATGCCGATGTGCAAGGACAATTTCGGATGCAGGCCTGGGAGCTGCCCTTAATTTTTCGTATCGGCATCGCCCTTCATCCCATCCATACTTCTATGCACCGGCTGACTCTGGCGTTAGATGCACTTCATCCCAATAACAATAGCGAGTCGGTGAATCTGGGCGCAGAATATTCCCTCACTTTTCCAGGGTCTGCTGCAGTCTATCTCCGTGGCGGCTATCGTGGACTCTTTATGGATCAGTCTCAGTTTGGCGCGACTTTTGGCGGCGGCCTGAACTTGCTCCTGCTTAATAACGCCGCGCTGAAATTTGATTATGCCTGGCGCAATGTGGGTCTTTTTGGAAATCGTCCCGCTTACACCATTTCAATCCATTTCTGAGAAAGGTCTAAATTGCGCGTATTATTGATTTTTTGTTTGGCATTTATCCTGGCCACCAACTGTTCTGAATCCGAATCCACAATAGAAAATGAAGTGGTGGTGATGGCAAAGATCGGCGATCAGCTCATCACCCTTAGAG
>DSDE01000261.1 GCA_011049095.1 Fidelibacterota bacterium | reverse complement strand
AAATATGGTCTTCAAAATGTCTCTTTTCCGGCGGCAGTTTTTCTGCGTTTTGCTTTGAGCGCGCTTATTATGCGGGCCATTGCCACCGGTGGCAACAGCATCACAGAAATCTCTTCTAAACAATGGCTTATCTTTTTTATTATTCTGTTCACAAGCGGCGGCGCTGCCATCTATCTCTATTATTTCGGATTGCGCCGAATCAGCGCATCGGTAAGCACTATCTGCGAACTGGCTTTTCCTCTGACTGCCATTTTACTAGAGTATTTTCTCAGGGGAAATATGCTCTCTCCGGTGCAATGGGGAGCCGTGCTGCTGCTGATCTTAGCCATCGGTCGTGTTTCGGTGATACAAAATCAGCTTTCTAAAGAATCGGTGCTGCTGGAGGATAAAAATTTGATTCATACAACAAATAGCTTAAATTTCCCCGCTGAGAAAGAGTGAGTGTATGGGAAGAGTTATTGTCATAGCAAATCAAAAAGGGGGAGTGGGAAAGACCACCACCGCCATCAATCTGGCCGCTTCCATTGCAGTTATGGAAAGGCGTGTTTTGATTATTGATACAGATCCTCAATCTAATGCCAGTTCCGGTGTGGGGATTGATGTAGGCAATCTGAAAAATACAATCTACGAGGTTTTGATAAATAATCAGCCCCTGGAGGATATAATCCAAAAAAGTTTGTTGCCGTATCTATTTATCGCGCCGGCTCATCCCCGCCTTGTGGGCGCTGAGATTGAGATGGTAAATATGCTGGCCCGGGAGCATAAGCTGCGGCAGGCGCTGGAGCCAATTTTAGATGACTATGACTATATTTTTATTGATTGCCCGCCATCGCTGAATATGCTCACCGTGAATAGTTTTACTGCAGCAGATTCAGTGCTTATTCCCATTCAGTGTGAATATTTTGCTCTGGAAGGACTGACACAGCTTTTAAATACCATTCATCTCGTCCAGAAAAGCCTGAACCGCAAGCTGGATATAGAGGGCGTTTTGCTGACAATGTATGATGGCCGCTTAAATCTGAGCCGAATGGTGATGGAAGAGGTAAAACAGTATTTTGGCGAAAAGGTTTATAAGACCGTTATCAACCGCAATGTCCGCCTAGGAGAAGCCCCCAGTTATGGCCAGCCGGTCCTCACTTTTGATATCAATTCGATGGGAGCAAAAAATTATCTCCAGTTAGCAGAGGAGTTCCTGAAAAATGATGCGTAAAAAAGCTCTTGGGCGGGGAATTAACGCGATTATACCAGAGGCGCCAGCCACAGAAGGCAATAGCGACAGTAAAGGTTTTGAAGTGGAGCTGCACCGTGTTGCGGTTAATCCTTTTCAGCCCCGTCGGGATTTTCGGGAAGAAGAGCTGATGGAGCTGGCTGATTCCATTCGGGAGCATGGCATTATTCAGCCGCTGACGGTTCGCCGCAAGGGAGATGATTTTGAGCTGGTGGCGGGTGAAAGAAGGCTCAGAGCCGCTCGTTTTCTCAATCTGGCCACAGTGCCAGTTTATCTTATCGAGACGGAAAGCGATGAATCGCTGATGGAGCTGGCGCTGATTGAGAATCTCCAGCGTGAAGACCTTAACGCCGTGGAAGAGGCCCAGGCCTATAAGCTCCTTATTGAGCGCTTCCAGCTTTCTCAGGAAGATGTGGCCAAAAGAGTGGGAAAAAATCGCAGCACCGTCACCAATATGCTTCGCCTTTTAAAACTGCCTGATGAAATACTGAATAGTTTATCAAAGCAGGATGAACCCTTTAGCGCCGGACATGCCCGGGCGCTTCTTGCACTTGAGAGTCCTGAGAAGATGCGCAGTCTCTGGCAGAGAGTCCTATCGGCAAAACTCTCAGTACGCGAGACAGAAGAGCTAGTCCGCAAATTGACAGCAACAGAAACGGCAGAGAAAAAATCAGCTGGCAGAAAGCCCCGCTCTCCTTATCAGAGGCAAATTGAAGACCGGCTGCAAAATACACTGGGGACCAAGGTGCGTCTCAAGCCCAAGGCCAAAGGCGGTGCCGTAGAGATAGAATACTACTCGCTGGAAGACCTGGAACGCCTAATGGAAATTTTTGACACCATCAAGCTGTAAAAATGGCTGCAAAAGACAATAGTAAAAAATATACAATCTATCTAATTCCGTCAGATGAAGGAAAACAGCGAGAATTTACTGTCAGAAAACGAAGCCTCATCATTTTGCTGCTTGTGCTGGCTGCCCTTTTTGTAGGGTTGATAGTTTCGGTGGCGCTGATGGCTCCTCGCGCTGTTCAGAGTGGCGTTTTAAGCGGAGAGCTTGATCGCTTGAGCAGTGATCGGGCTCAGATGGTACAGCTTCTGGAAGATTATCGTAAAATGAAGGCGATGAATCAATATATTCGTAAACTTTTAGGACTCCATCTGGTGAAATGGGAAGATGATTCGGCTACAATCTCATTGCCTGACTCTCTCTTTGATTTTAGCTTTAGTCCAGAGTCTCACATTGTGGTTCTTGATAATATTCCCAATTCTATTCCGGCTTATGGAATTATTTCTCAGCCATTTAACGACAGTTCACCATTTTATCAGGATAATCACTACGGAATTGATATCGCGATGCGGGTTGGGTCTTCAATCCACGCCGCCGCATCCGGTTTAGTGGTATTCAGCGGCTGGACCGACCATTTTGGCAATATGCTTATCATTGATCATCGGTCAGGATATTACAGCGTCTATGCCCACAACAGCAGGAATGTTGTGAGTCAGCGCCAGTGGGTGAACCGCCGGCAGCTTATAGCCTTGTCTGGAAACAGCGGCTACAGCACAGGGCCGCACCTCCATTTTGAAATCTGGAAAGATGGCGTAGCCTTAGACCCTTCTATATTTATCAGTGAATATATTTTTCGATAAGGAACAGAGATGAAAGATCGACCAACCTATACCATCATCGGCGACAATACAAAAATTGAAGGCACGCTGCATATTAAAGGAAGCCTTATGGTTGCAGGTGAAATTGATGGGGATATTTTCTCCAGTGAAACAGTGAGAATTGCCGAAGAAGCCAAAGTAAGCGGCAAAGTGACAGCGGCAGAAGTCTTTTTGAATGGCTTTGTGGGAAATGGCATCCATTGTGCCGGAAAGGTTGTGCTCGGCTCCCAGAGCAAGCTCATTGGCGAGCTGACAGCCAGCCGCTTGATTGTGGAAGAAGGCGCCGTATTTGTAGGAAAAAGCGAAGTAAATGATCCAGAATCTACAGAATCAGCAGAATAAAGACCAGCGGCCTGAATCCTGGCGCTTTTTTACCGGTGCAGGCCTGCAGTTCGCCGGAACCGTCGCGCTATGTGCCTGGCTGGGCAGCAAAGCGGATGAATGGCTCGATTTATCACCTTTTGGTGTGTTATTCGGTATTTTTTTTGGTATATTTGCTGCGATGATAAACTTGATAAAAGCAGTTAAGTCAATCGGGAACAACTAATGCTGCGCTTCTCAATCTATCTGATCGGTGCAACTTTTATTCTCTTAGTCGTTATGAATCTTATATCCAGCGCAGTCTTGCTTCGTGATTCGCTCATAGCTGCCGGTATGTCTGCAGCCAATGCTCTCACAGGTTACTATCTCGCTGTATCCGGCGCAGATAAGGAGCATAGCGGATTCATCAAAATAGTATTTGGTGGAATGACGCTGCGGCTTTTAACACTTGTTTTCCTTACGGTTTTGCTCATTCGAATGGAATGGGTAGAAGCGATTCCTTTTTTTCTGATGCTGATGGGTTTTTATGTGCTGCATCAGATTATGGAGCTGACGGCTCTCAATCGCAAGATTAAGAGTGGACTGAAACTTTCCCAAAAGAGAAGAGTATGAGCAGACGATATTTGATAATATTTTTGGCAGCCTTTTTGATTATTGGCGGCGGTAGGGCCAATGCTGCCGGTGACGGATATCCTGAGCAGGTTGATTTTGAAGTGATGAAGGACCATCTTATTGGGCGCACTGTTTTTGAAATTTTTAATCCCTTTCATCCCTTTCATCCCATTATGCTTTATGTACCCATCTGGATTGTGCCAGAAACGGATAAACTGAGCATTCTCAAAGATGGAAAAGAGATGCAGGTAGAAGGAAAAATCATCGCTCATACATCAGAATATATAGAAATTGACCAGTTAGTGGAGAAATATGCTCATCGTACAGTAGTCCGCAAACAATATCCGGTGCACCAGGTCACAGCAGTTGATGATGTGAAAAATATTGATATTTCTCCTTATAAGCAGGTTATTATGATGTGGCTTGTGAGTTTGCTACTGATTCTGTTTTTGTCAAGAGCACTGCGAAGAAAAGAACCGCTATATAAATCCCGCATTGGCAATCTTATAGAGATTTTTGTACTGTATTTTCGTGATGAGGTCATCTATCCAAATATGGGCAAAAAGCAGGGCAGACGTTTTGCGCCCCTCATTTTGTCTCTCTTTTTCTTTATCCTCTTAGCTAACCTTTTCGGGCTTATTCCTGGCTCCAGCACGGCCACCGGCAGCATTTCTGTCACGCTGGGTCTGGCCACAATCACCTTCATTACCACACAGCTTTTTGGAAATAAAGATTATTGGCGGCATAAATTTGCCACACCTGGCGTGCCACTGTGGCTTTTGCCAATTATGATCCCCGTTGAAATATTGGGGCTTTTTACCAAACCCTTTGCCCTCACTATTCGTCTATTTGCCAATATGACGGCAGGGCACGTTATCATCCTAAGCTTTTTGGGAATGATTATCAATTTTAAAAATGGCTGGATTGCCCTGGGAGCTATTCCTATGGCCATAGCTATCTATATGCTTGAACTCTTTGTCGGCTTTCTGCAGGCCTATATTTTTGCCCTTTTGTCATCAATTTTCATTGGTGAAGCAGTGCAGGAGCATGAAGGGCACGGACATTAAACTAAAATAAAGTCAATTGGAGGAAAAAATGGATTCACAATTAGCAAACGCCTTTTCTTACCTTGCCGCTGGCATTGGCGCCGGGCTGGTAACTATCGGAGCAGGTTATGGCATCGGTCGGATTACCGCCACGGCTGTAGAGGCCACTGGTCGTCAGCCTGAAGCTGCAAATGATATTCGCCTTACCGCCCTCATTATGTCGGCGCTTATTGAAGGTGTCGCTCTTTTCAGCGCTGTCACCACTTTTTTACTGGCAGTTAAATAACAAAAGGTCAATATTATGTTAGAAGTCCATGGCGGATTACTATTCTGGACCGTGGTCACTTTTCTGGCCGTCCTTTTTGTTTTGGGAAAATTTGTCTGGCGTCCGCTGCTCAATATGCTGGACGAGCGGGAAGCCAAAATTTTCAAGAGTCTGGAAGATGCTGAAAAAGCGGCGTTGAGCGCCAAAGAGGCAGAGCATCGCTATAAAGAGACGCTTGATAGCGGCCGGTCTGAGGCAATGGGAATTGTGCAGAAAAGCAAAGTGACAGCCGAAAAGATGCGGGATGAGCTTATTAAGGAAGCCCGACAAAAGGCAGAAAAATTGCTGCAAGACGCAGAAATACGTATTGAGACTGAAAAAGAGAAAGCGCTGCAAGAGATTCGCTCTGAAGCAGCCGACCTGATTATTAAAGCTACGGAAGCTATTTTGAAGCGGGAAGTGGACAGCAAAGACAATCGGTCGCTGATTAATGATACTTTAAGGGCTTTTGAGAAGCAGCATGAAGCATGAGCGGATTCTGAAAAATTTGGCCTGGCAGAGCGTCGGGCTTTTTGAGGAAGTGAATCAAGGCGCCAAAACGCTGGAAGAGCTGAAAGCGCTGGAACAAATGCTGCGGAAGCTTCCTCAATGGAAAGCCCTGCTTTTATCAGGAAAAGTTGAAATCAGCATAAAATTACAAATCAACCTGAATTTACTATCCCAAAGTGTCTCTGAGATTACGATGGCTATATTCCAGATTCTCACCGAATATCAGCTTTTATCAGAAATGGAGCCATTTATCCGCGAACTGGAGAAAGTTTACAAAAGCCGGATGAATGTTGCATTTGTCAAAATCAGCTATCCCTTAGCCCTTTCTCAAAAAGAGCTGACCCAGATGAAAAACGAACTGGCTGAGCACATTCTGAAAAATGTCGTCTGGAAGGAGTTGCCCGATACCCGAATCATCGGCGGAGTGCAGATTAGAGTTGATTATCAGCTTTATGATGCAACAATCAATCATCAGCTCACAACGCTGCGCCGTCTTATGGAATCAAATTAGGAAAAGGAGAATGCCTGCATGGAGATCAATGCCGGTGACATTACACGCCAACTAAAAAAACAGCTTGAAAATTTCAAGATTGATATTGATACCGCAGAAGTGGGAGAAATTGTCCAGATTGGTGACGGTATTGCCCGCGTCAGGGGGCTGGACAATGTTATGGCGTCAGAGCTAATTGATTTTGGCCACGACGTTTTTGGCATGGCTCTTAACCTGGAAGAAGACGAAGTGGGAATTGTACTCCTCAGCGAAGCGCTTCACATCGCGGAAGGTGATACTGTAAAGCGAACCGGCCGGCTCGTGGAAATAGGTGTCGGCGAAGAAATGCTGGGCAGAGTGGTCAATAGCATCGGTCAGCCCATCGACGGCAAGGGTTCCATTGAAACAAAAAAAACGTATCCTATTGAGCGGAAAGCCTTAGGTGTCTTGCAGAGGCAGCCTGTTAAGGAGCCTTTGCAAACAGGCCTGAAAAGTATTGATGCCATGACACCCATCGGCAGGGGCCAGCGAGAGCTGATTATCGGCGATCGCCAGACAGGCAAAACCGCCGTCGCAGTTGATACAATCATCAACCAGAAAAATAACGATGTCTTTTGTATCTATGTCGCCATTGGCCAAAAATCCAGCACCGTAGCTAAAGTCGTTCGGGAGCTGGAAGAGCGGGGTGCTATGGAATACACAGTAGTAGTGGCTGCTAATGCCTCAGACCCTGCGCCGTTACAGTTTCTGGCGCCCTATGCCGGAGCCACGCTTGGGGAATATTTCCGTGATAACGGAAAACATGCCCTGGTAGTTTATGACGATTTAAGCAAGCAGGCTTGGGCATATCGTCAGATGTCTCTGCTGCTGCGTCGTCCCCCTGGCCGCGAAGCCTATCCAGGAGATATTTTTTACCTCCATAGCCGCCTTTTGGAGCGCTCATCTAAGCTGAGTGATGAGCTTGGCGGTGGTAGTCTGACTGCTTTGCCTATCATCGAAACACAAGCTGGCGATGTCTCTGCCTATATTCCCACAAATGTAATTTCCATAACCGATGGGCAGATTTATCTGGAAAGCAATCTTTTCTACAGCGGTTTCAGGCCTGCTATCAATGTGGGTATCTCTGTCAGCCGTGTGGGTGGAAGCGCTCAGATTAAAGCGATGAAACAGGTAGCGGGTAGTCTCCGTCTTGACCTGGCTCAGTATCGTGAATTGGAAGCTTTTACCAAATTTGGCTCAGACCTGGACAAGGCCACCCAGGCGCGTCTCAGCCGCGGTGAAAGGCTAGTTGAAATTCTCAAGCAAGACCAATATGAGCCATTAGACGTAGAAAAGCAGATTGCCGTCATAGCAGTTGCCACGTCAGGGCGGCTAGATATCCTGCCAGTTTCCAGAGTTCGACAATGGGAAAAAGATTTTCTCGAATATCTTGATGCCCAATCTCCCGAGATTCTGGAAATGATTCGGAAAGAGAAGGTTTTTTCTCCGAATATCAAAGAGAAGCTTTTTGCCGCTGCCGACCATTTCATTGAGCTTTTTAAAGCAAAAGGGTAATTTATGCCAACGTTAAGGGCAGTCAAGCGGCGTATCGGCGCCGTCAAAAATACACAGCAGGTCACGCGGGCTATGAAAATGGTCTCGGCAGCCCGAATGAAAAAAGCACAGCTAAATATGGAGCGTGCCAGACCTTATTCGGGCAAAGTAGCAGAATTGCTCCAGCATGTGCTCCCCTCTATTTCCAGAGACACCCATCCATTATTAAAGATTCATTCGCCTATTGAGAAAGCAGGATTTGTCATCATAACGGCAGACCGCGGACTATGCGGTAGTTTTAACACAAAGATTATCAAGCTGGCGGAAAACAAAATAGCTGAGACTGGAAAAGAAAAGTGCTCCCTCATCTGCATTGGTCGCAGAGGGAATGACTATTTTCGGAAACGAGGCTATAATGTCATCGGGTCTTACGTAAATTTTTTCAATGAGCTGGACTTTGGCCACGCGGTGCAGATTGTCGAGCAGATAAACAATCTCTACGTCAAAGAAGGTCTCGGTGAAGTGCACGTCATTTATAACCGATTTAAAAATATGCTGACCCAGGAATTGCGCGCTGAGAGATTTTTGCCGCTTTTACTGGAAGAGAATGAATCTGTGAAATATGAGCAGTGTCTTTTTGAGCCAGGAAAACCGGAAATTGTCCACTCGCTGGTTCCCAGGCATCTGAATGTCCAGATGTGGCAATATCTACTTGAAAGCAACGCGTCTGAGCAGACTGCACGAATGGTGGCGATGGACAATGCCACTACCAATGCAGAAGACTTGCTCAAACGGTTGCAACTTACGTATAATAAAACGCGGCAGGCGGTCATTACCCGGGAAATCCTGGAGGTGGTCAGCGGCGCTGAAGCAATGAAGCAATAGAGGTAAATCAGACCAATGAATAAAGGAAAAATACTGCAGGTTATGGGTCCGGTAGTGGATGTCATCTTTGAAGAAGGCAGTCTGCCGGCGATTTATAACGCGCTCATAACAGAAAATCAGGGAAATAAGCTTGTTTTGGAAACATTGCAGCATCTTGGGGGGCGCCGCATTCGTACGGTGGCGATGGATTCTACTGACGGCCTTTGCAGGGGAATGGAAGTAAAAGATAGCGGTGAACCAATTACGACTCCCGTAGGTCCCGAAACGCTGGGGCGGCTCTTTAATGTCACGGGTGATGTGATTGACGGTAAAGCAGAGCTCAAAAATGTAAAGCGTTATCCTATTCATCGCCCGGCGCCGCGATTAGATGAGCTTGAAACCAGCACTGAAATTCTGGAAACAGGCATTAAGGTGGTAGACCTTTTGGAGCCATATACAAAAGGTGGGAAAACTGGACTTTTTGGCGGCGCTGGTGTTGGCAAAACGGTGCTGATTCAGGAGCTGATTCACAATATTGCCACTGAGCATAGCGGATACTCCATATTTGCAGGTGTAGGAGAAAGAACTCGTGAAGGGAATGACCTATATCTGGAAATGACCGAATCAGGCGTGATTGAAAAAACAGCGATGGTTTTTGGCCAGATGAATGAGCCGCCGGGCGCCAGAGCCAGAGTTGCACTGACTGGTTTGGCTATTGCTGAATATTTTCGTGATGAAGAAAAGCGTGATGTACTCCTTTTTATTGATAATATTTTCCGCTTTACACAGGCTGGCTCCGAGGTGTCGGCACTTTTGGGGCGCGTGCCATCGGCAGTGGGTTATCAGCCGACATTGGCTACGGAAATGGGTGAGCTGCAAGAGAGGATTACCTCTACGAAAGATGGTTCTATTACATCAGTTCAAGCTATTTATGTGCCAGCAGACGACTTGACAGACCCGGCTCCGGCTACAGCTTTCAGCCACTTGGATGCCACAACGGTATTGGACCGCGGTATTTCAGAATTGGGCATCTATCCTGCTGTTGATCCCCTGGCTTCCACCTCCCGAATTTTGGACCCGCGGGTCGTTGGTGTCAGACACTACCGTGTTGCAAAGGAAGTGCAGGAGATTCTCCAAAAATATAAAGATCTGCAGGATATTATCGCCATTTTGGGAATGGATGAACTCTCTGATGATGACAAAACCACCGTTCACCGGGCCAGACGGATTCAACGTTTTCTCAGCCAACCCTTTCATGTGGCAGAAGCTTTTACCAATACACCTGGTGTATATGTCCGCCTGGAGGATACCATCAATGATTTTGAGCGGATTCTTCAGGGGGAATTTGACCATTTGCCAGAGCAGGCCTTTCTCTATATCGGTCGGGTAGATGAAGCCGTAAAGAAAGCGGAAAATCTCTAAAGGAGCTGACGTGGCCTTAACAAAAGTCGAAATCGTCACACCGCTGCGGCAGATAATGCTGGAGCAGGTGACTTATCTGCGGGCGCCTTCCAGTGATGGACTCTTTGGTGTAAAGCCTCGGCATGCCCATGCTATTTTTGCGCTGAATGTCGGTGAACTTGCAGTGGAAATTGGTGGTAAGAAGCAATTTTTTGCCATTGGGGGCGGATATGCTGAAGTTTTTGGTGATCATATTATGCTGATTGTTCAGTCGGCAGAGCGAGCCGATGAGATAGATACCGAGCGGGCGAAACTGGCAGTCCAGCGGGCAAAAGAGAGATTGGCCAAACATGCAGACCCAGATGCTGAGATTGTAGATTTTGATCGGGCAGAGATAGCTCTGAAAAGAGCACTCAACCGACTCAGCATCGCCGGAAAAAATAAATAATTCCTAAAAGCTTCTCAAAAATTGGGGGGCCCGCATCATTTTTCATAATGAAATAGAGCTTTTCCCTTACTATTTTATCATTATGAGTGGAATAAGATAAAGCGGAATAAAAAGTGAAAACGTATTTTGCGCCAGCAGAACGAGCAGATAAAATGAATCTTGAAAAACAGATTGCATTTATCAATGATAATCCCATTTTCACATCGATTTTAGATTCAATGGGCGGTCTTTTGGCTGTTTTAAATGAGCACAGGCAGGTTTTAGCAATTAATCAAAGTTTGCTGAAACACCTAAATATTCACAATTCAGAGGAGTTTTCTGGCTTGCGTCCCGGAGAGCTTCTCGACTGCGTCTATTCTGCTCTGGAAGAAGGCGGTTGCGGGACCTCTAAATATTGCAGCAGTTGTGGCGCTGCAATTGCCATCGTCAGCTCATTGACAGAGGATAAAAGCAAAGAGAAAATTTGCGCCCTTCGAAGGGAAAAGGATGGGCAAATCGAAGACAGAGCCTTGCTGGTGCGCTGCACACCCTTTGTTTTATACGGGAAGCGCCTTCTATTACTTTTTCTCCAGGATATCAGCGAACAAGAGCAGCGTGCAGCCCTTGAGACCATTTTTTTTCATGATATAGCCAATATGCTAAGCGGCCTTTTGGGCGCTGCTGAGCTGATGGACTTTGGCACAAACAAACCAGAATTATCGACTATCATCAGGCAAAATACCGTACGCCTGATCTAGGAAGTTCATATTCAGCGTATGCTTTTATCAAATGAACCAGAAAATCTGAAGCCCAACTTGGAAAAGCATAGCTCCAGGGATATTCTTAAAGAGGTAAAAGAGCTATATATGAACCATTTTTTGGTAGAGGACTATTATTTAAGGGTTGATTTGCCTGATGAGGACATTTTTGTTTTGACTGATAGCAGCATTATGATTCGGATTTTGTCTAATATGATAAGTAATGGTCTCGAGGCAAGCCAGCCGGGTGATGAGCTTAAGCTTTGGTGCCAAAAGGACTCGAAAGGTGTCACTTTTTCAGTCTGGAACAGCCAGTTCATTCCCGAGGATATTTCCCGACGAATCTTTCAAAGGAATTTTAGTACCAAAAGTGGGCCCGGTCGGGGGCTGGGCACCTATTCTATGAAGCTATTGTCAGAAAAATTTCTCAATGCTAAGGTATATTTCACGACAGATATTAAAAACGGCACAACCTTTAATGTGTTTTTGCCAGAATCGATAGAATTGACTAATTACTATAAAAATCAGGCTGTTTCATCAACAGCTGTATCAAGCTCTGCTTGCTTATAAGTTGCTTCAAGTGTTGCTTTTATTGCGGTCTTAGCCTCTATTGAATTACTGCTCATCATAAGCATCTGATTTCGCTTGGCAATTGTATCACTGTCTGATACCATCTGATCTAGCTTGCTGTTAAATGAGCGTGCATCTTGCCAGTAGCCGGGGACACTGTTTGAGCTGGGGCTTAGCCGCTCATTGATGGTAATAAGCTCCATCACTTTTTTTGATGTTTCGCTGTCAAGTGTGGGACTTTCAGCTTGAATTTGAGTCATCGTAGCCTGAGCCATGCCAAAAATTTGCTTTAGCAGCTCTTCTTTCCGGGCAGAAGCAATATTTGAACGTTTTAGCCGGTTTACAACATTTTTCAGGTTTTGGTCTTCAATTTCCTCAGTAGAGGCACCGGTAACTTGGGAGGCAGAGCCTGTTATAACCGCTTTGATAGCTTCGTTTATAGTTT
>DSDE01000016.1 GCA_011049095.1 Fidelibacterota bacterium | reverse complement strand
TTGCCATAGAGGTCATATCCATAGGCATTAAGATTTGAATTCTGCATAAATGTCATTGCTGGAATTCCTTCCAGTGAACCGTAAGTCAAAACACCAGGAACAGTTCCTGCAGGAGCAGCATAAAGCATCACCGAAGGAGCTAACGTATAGCTTCTGACAGTATAAAACCGACTGTCAAAACCAAGTTTAAACTCATGGTGCTGACCCATCTGACTGATAAAATCAAGTCCTGCGCCAAGATATTCCTGCTTTGAAATGCGGTAGACATTATTGGGTGCGCCTTGTCTCTGGAAATAAAATCCATTCAGCAAATAGTTATACTGATTACGCCAGGCATTTCTATATTCTGCATCTTCATATTTTGAAACAACTGCCGCGCTGTCATACCAGGTGGTCCAGTCGGTTCCCATCCAGGAATCTGATCGCTCCAGCGTCCGGCTATAATAGCTGGCTTTTAAATCCAGATAACTGCCTATGCCAAAACGAAGCGTGCTCTTGGCGCTCAGCAACAGCACATCTGTCATATCAACCGGGGTCCTGTCATTGAAAATAGTCAGCATTGGTGTGTTGCGGACATCCCACTCGCTGTGCGCCCAAACTGCACTTAATCTGGTACGTAACGGAATATCAAGCAAAACGGTGCTGTTTAAGCCCATTCGCTCAAATTTCTGTTTTGGCGTAAACCCATCAGGGTAACTGATATTCAATGTGTCACCGCGAAAATCTGCGGGTGTGTTGGGATTTTGATCAATAAGCTCTGTGAATTCAAATCCCTCACTGAAACGAACTTGGGAGTCATCTCGCTTATTATATTCACCAGCAACAAAAACACGTACTCTGTCGCCAATAGGACCACCAACCGTACCGATAAGGTTTTTGTGGCCATAAACATAAGTGTCCATCCACTTTACACCTTCTTCAGCATTGCCAAAACCATCTGCTCTGGCATCAATACTGCCACTCCAGGCACTGCCGCCAATTTTCAAATTCTGACGCACAACTCCAGAGTTAAAACCACCAACATCAGCCGCATAACCACCGGCAAACACTTGGGTTTCTTCCACTGCTTCCTGAATGATTGCAACTGCGTTGGCATTGGTCATTACGTTATTGGCTACAGCGCCGTCAACGTAAAAACCGACTTCATCCCGGCGACCGCCACGGATGTGAACATTACCATCCTGAACAATCACACTGGGCATTGTTGCAATAACAGCCTGAACACCACGAACCGGAATATTTTCCAGGTCTTCAGCGGAAGCCATAGCCACACTTGAGGTGGCATTCTTCTGAATCAGGGGTTTTTTGGCAACTACTGTAACCGACTGTCCTTCTATAACAGTCTGCTCCATCTGGAAGTCTTCATTGACTGTCAACCCAGCTGTAACGCGAAGCCCGGTTAAACGTGTCTCTTTGTAACCAACTGAAAAGACACGCATAGTATAGACTCCAGGCGGAATATCAAGAATGGCGTAGAAACCATTCGCATCCGTCGCTGCGCCCATAAAGGTGCCCTCGAGCATTACATTAACGCCCAACAGCGGGTTTCCATTTCTGGCATCCGTTACAATTCCTGTGATCTTACCGGTGTTTTGTGCAAACACTGCGGCAGACAGCAGAAATAGTAAAACGAATCCTGACAATAACCTTCTTGTCATAATTTACCCTCCTACTTTGCTTTTGTGGTCATTGTTTTTGTGTAACTTTCGCAACTCACGAATAATTCTATGTAATTCTTGATTGATTGTCAACAACTATTTGTTAAAAATGTTCCAAGATTCCTTATAGCATATTAGTTTTTTGTTCATTATCTTCTTTACGAAATGAGAAAAAGCCAAAATCAGCATAGGAGGTGGATGGTGTTTAGAAAAAAAATCGTGATTTCAGCAATAATTTTCCTTTTTGCCAGCGCTCCACTTCCCGCGATGCTCTCCCTCGATGCCGCGGCTTTTCAAGGCAATGCAGGGCAATCTTCCCTGGAAATTTACTACACCATACCCAGAAAAAGTCTGAATTGGCAATCAAAAAATGGTCTGTTTCATGGACAGATACCACTTATCACAAAAATCAGCTTTCGGGGGAATATCATCTTTACCGATACCAGCCTCGTGCAAGACAAGTGCTTAGATCCGGCTCAGATTGACTCAGAGCAGGCGCTGCCCCACCAGATGTCCCTTGCGATTCCACCTGGTATTTACACCATAAGCGCAAATCTAAATGGTACAAAACAGTCCGTTTCACTAGAGTATTTTGTGCCCAATTTTAACGATACCGAGCTGCGGGTCAGTGATATTGAATGTATTTCTGATCTCGCTGAACCTTCACCGGGAAGCATCTTTAATAAATATGGAAAATATGCTGTTATTCCCTATCCGTCAAGACTTTACAGCCTTGACTATCCAGTTCTTAATTTCCTTTTTGAAATCTATAATATGTCATGGAGTGATGATAAAGAGAGCAAATATGAGATTAAGACACGTATTCTCGACCTCAATAAGAAATTGATGCTTGACCTTGGCTCGGAAACTTATTCTGCACCGCTAAGCAATTTCCCAAGTATCCATTCTTTTGACATCAGCGCCCTGAGTGGTGGCACAATGAATTTGGAAATCGAAGTCCACGACCTGACAAATGGAAATAAATCCCTTTCCCAAAAAAGAATTTATATGCTGAATCCCGATGAATCCATCGCCTTTCTCCCCAAAGACGACCCAACAATTATGAGCGAAAAAGAGCTGGATTCCCTCTACTACATTCTGCAGCCACTTTTATCAAATACAGAAAAACGCCTTTTTAAAAATAGTAACCTCCAAGCAAAGCAAAGCTTTTTCAATAGTTTCTGGGCTATGAGAGACCCCAAACCAGAAACACGGCATAACGAATATCAGCTTGAAATTAACCGACGCATCCAGTATGCCAACCAGCATTTCAACTCCCAGTTCAGATCCGGAGCCACATCTGACAAAGGCATCATCCTTTTGAAATATGGATTCCCCGATGATGTCCAGGTATTTCGCAGCACCTCGAATAGCAAACCCTACGAAATCTGGCACTATTACGATATAGAAGGCGGCGTTCAGTTTTATTTTGGCGATATCTCCGGTTTTAATCAATACATCCTGATTCACAGTACAAAAAATGGGGAATTTCAGGATCCAAACTGGCATTCACAGCTCAAGTATTAATCTTTGGCTTTTACCGGCGACTTGATGATATGCTATATTTATAAAAAATTAGTACTGGAATAAAATCATTTTCATTTGAACGCACCTGCTCTAAATTATATTATGTTTTAGATAGATAATTCAGGAGGAAAATAATGAATCAGGCAAAAACAATGAACGATCTCTACCAAATGGCGCTTGACCGCAATCGGGAAAAATTATTTCGCACTACTTGGCAGGGAAAGCTTCAGGACCTTAGCACAGACCATTTTAAAAGCTACGTCTCCAAATATGCTGCTTTTTTTCAGGCCAAAGGGATCAAATCAGGTGATCGGGTCGCGATCATCAGTGAAAAACGGTTGGAATATCTCTTTACTTTTTTTGGAATCTGGCAGATCGGGGCTAGCATCGTGCCTATCTGTGAAACGTTGACCGACAGCGAAACCAGCTACATTACAGAAAATGCAGATATTAGTATGATGATTACCTCTGCCACCTATCAAGAGCGGGGTAAATCACTGGTTAATCAGTTTGAAGAAAGTTTTGGACATTACAGTTTTGATCAGATTCATGAAAATGAAAGCGATAATTATAAGCAAATCAATCCACATCCTGATCAGATCGCTGCTCTGGTTTATACTTCAGGCAGCACCGGCACCCCCAAAGGCGTAATGCTCACCCACGCTAATTTATATTTCAATGCCCTCTATTCTGCCAAGGAAATTGATTCAGGCTCAAATGACCTGATTATGAGCATCTTGCCATATTGGCACAGTTTTGCCCTAAGTGCAGAAATCGCCCCCATTTTCATCACCGGCGGAATGATTGGCATTCCCAAAGACCGGGACGATTTCTCAAAAAATATTGCTAAATATGCCCCAACTGTCGTCCTCAGCGTCCCCAGAATTGCCGATACTATTCGCTGTGGCATTATTGACGGTATCAAAAAACAAGGCGGTATAGCCGAAAAACTATTTAACAAAGCCATGGCCTGCTCTGCAAAATTTTACACCGACACCGAAAAAGTCAGCGGGAATCCACTCATAAAAATTATGCATACCCTCTATACAGCGCTGATTTTCAGCAAGATTAAGAAAAAATTCGGTGGTCGGCTCCGTTTTTTTATTGGCGGCGGCGCACCCCTCGATAAAGAGATTCAGGTTTTCTTCAAACATATTGGCATCCCCATGTTTCAGGGATACGGACTAACGGAAAGCTCCCCCGTCATTAGTATCAATTCCCCTGGCAAGCATTTGCTTGGCAGCAGCGGCAAGCTCATTCACTGGCTCTTTCCTGAAGGCGGCGGCGACTATGTTTTTCGATCAGAAGACGGCAGCGAAAGCAAAGAGATCGAAGGAGAGCTCCTGGTGAAAGGAGTCTGTGTGATGGCCGGCTACTGGCGCAATCAGGAAAAAACTGACGACACCGTCAAAAATGGCTGGCTATATACCGGCGATGTGGGCTATATGAAAGATGGCTTCCTCTTCCTCAGCGGCAGAAAATCCAACCTCGTGGTCCTGCGTAATGGTGAAAAATTTCACCCGGAACCCATTGAAGAGAATGTGAAAAACAGCCGCATTATCAGCCAGGCTCTCGCCATCGGTGAAAATAAACGCTATGCCTACCTCCTGCTGAATATAGAGCCGCTTGCGACGCAGGGACTCAGCGAGGCAGAGCTTCACACTTCAATAAAGGCGGAGATTGAAAAATACACCAAAAACTTTGCGAAGTATTCCCGACCGAGAGACTTTCTCATTCTGCCGGAATTTAAAATCGAAGACAACACCCTCACCTCAAGTCTGAAAGTTCGCCGCCAAGTGGTTTGGAAACGCTATTTCAAAGAAATCAGCGCTTTCCTTGATGCGCGAGAATAGAGCTATAGCCGGTATCTCACGCAGCAGCCACCAATTGAAAATCGGCCTTAAAATGGGAAAGTGCAAGCGAGACAAGACGCTATTGAGGCTCTTTTCCTGCATATTGGGGTAAAAGCGGCAATCTTATTGAAAATATAAATCACTGACCTGTTCTCATCTGCTCATAAATATTCCAAAATGGGAACAGCAATGCTTCCCGTGGCAAACAATGCACCATAGCCTTCCTGCATAGCGAGATCTCACTGCTGCCATTTACATCTAAAAAAAAGCTCTAAGGGAAGCCATAAAAATACAAATCCAAATGGGCGGACAATTAGACTGAGTGTAAATATGCCAATTAAAGTATCTCAGGTAAAAATTAACAAAACAGCCGGACTGAAGTCGCAAAATCTATTTTCTCACCGGAAAAGGCGCCACAATATTTCAGGAGGCTTTTTTCCGGACTTCTCGTTTCTCTGTTTTATATTTACCGGTCTTCAGAACGCACTCTTTGGTGATAATTACCTTTTTGATATTCTTTTGACCCGGCGCTTCATACATCACATCGAGCATCACATTTTCTAAGACGGCACGCAACGCCCTTGCGCCGGTCTTGCGGTCCATCGCTTTCTCCACGATGGCGTCAACGGCTTCATCCTGAATTTCCAGCTCGATATCATCAAGCTTCAGCAACTCTTCATACTGTTTGACGATGGCATTCTTAGGCTCAGTGAGAATCTGTTTCAGCGCTTCTTTATCCAGCTCATGCAATGTCGTTACCACAGGAAGCCGACCGATGAGCTCGGGAATAAATCCGTAAGCCTGAAGGTCTTGTGGCTCTACTTTCTGTAAAATCTCATCTTTGCTCATTTTTGTGCCGCCCTGGACTTTTTCTCCAAAACCAATCTCTTTTTTGCCAATACGCCGTCCAATGATATCATCCAGTCCCTCAAAAGCGCCGCCGCAGATGAAAAGAATATTCCGCGTATTAATATGAATCATTTTAGCTTCAGGATGTTTGCGTCCACCTTTAGGCGGAACTGCCGAAACAGTGCCTTCTAAAATTTTGAGAATAGCCTGCTGCACACCTTCGCCGCTGACATCGCGAGTGATGCTGGGATTTCCTGATTTACGGGCTATTTTATCCATCTCATCAATGTAAACAATACCACGTTCTGTAGCTTCCACATTATAATCAGCAGCCTGAAGCAAGCGCACCAAAATATTTTCCACATCTTCGCCTACGTAGCCGGCCTCGGTGAGCACCGTGGCATCGGCAATGGCAAAGGGGACTTTCAGCAAATGGGCAAGGGTCTGAGCAAGCAGTGTTTTGCCTGTGCCTGTTGGCCCCGCCATCAATATATTGCTTTTTTCTATTTCTACTGTTTGGTTCCGGGCGCTGCTGCCAATGCGTTTGTAATGATTATATACGGCCACAGCCACCACTTTTTTAGAATAATCCTGCCCGATTATATATTTGTCCAGCTCTTTGGTGATTTCTTTCGGCGTCGGCAAAGATTCCAGTCTGAAACTGTTCTCTTTGCGAATCGTTTCCCTCATCATGTCAACGGCGGTTTCAGCGCATTGATCACATATCAAAGCCGAATAGCCCTCCACAATGGCTCTCACTTCAAGTTCAGGCCTGCCGCAGAAACTGCATGTCCGACCGGTTCGTCGCTCTTTTGCCATTAGACCCTCGATTTCATTACATTATCAATTAATCCATATTGCAGCGCTTCTTCTGAACTGAGGAAAAAATTCCGGTCGCTGTCAAGCTCAATTTTACTAAGGGGCTGCCCGGTATGCTCAGAAAGCAACTGATTTAATTTTTCTTTCAGCTTGAGAATCTCTTTTGCATGAATCTGAATATCTGAGGCCTGACCCTGAACGCCTCCCAAGGGCTGATGAATCATTATCCTGGAATTGGGAAGCGAAAATCTTTTTCCCTTTGCGCCGGCTGCCAGTAAAAAAGCGCCCATTGAAGCCGCCTGCCCAATGCAGATTGTAGAAACATCAGGCTTAATATATTTCATCGTATCAAAAATTGCCAGCCCTGCTGTGACAGAGCCTCCGGGAGAATTGATATAGAGGGCAATGTCTTTCTCGTTGTCTTCAGCTTCAAGAAAAAGTAGCTGGGCGATAATCAGACTGGCTACAGCATCATCAATGGCTGTGCCTAAAAAAATTATTCTTGCTTTAAGGAGCCGTGAATAGATATCATAGGCCCGCTCGCCACGCCCGGTTTGCTCGATGACCATTGGCACATACATTATTTGTATTCTCCTTTCAGACGCTGTTCACGATTCACATCTACTGGGGTAATTTTTGCATAGCTAAAGAGATGTTTCATCACCTTATCTTCCTGGTAATGGAAACGAATCTGATTTTTTGCTTCCTTTTGCTGGTAATACCGGCGATAGGACTCCTGTTGGGAGCTTTCGACGCCTGTCAGCATCTCCTCGATTCTTTCGTCAAGCTCTTCTTCTTTGACTTCCAGCGCCTCCAAGTCAATAATTCGTTCCTTGATTAGTTGCCATTTAAGCTCTTGAAGCGCCTGGGGTCTCAAGGATGCTCTTAGCTCTGCTTTGCCTTTTAATCCATAGTTATATTTTTGCTCCATGCTCGTAAGCATATCATCAGTATATCCCTCGACCAGGTTGGCAGGAATCTCAACATCGGCCAGGGCATTGATAAAATACTCACGGATTTTTAAATCCCGGGCTTTTGCCTCTTCATTTTCCCAATGGCTGCTAATCTGCCGACGCAATTGCTCTTTCAGGTCAGCAAGGTCTTTAACTGTTTCGCCAAGACTTCGGGCAAATTCATCATTAATTTCAGCAATGCTCTTCTTTTTCAAACTATTCAAGGTCAGGCTGACTGTCTCGCCGCCAATTTCCACCTCTTTGGTCTCGCCCACCTGCATGCCGACGATAAACTCTTCGGCAGCTCGCTTCTCTCCACTATGGCCTATTTCAAATTGATAAGCCTTGCCAAGCTCTTCACCAGGTCTCAACTCAGTATAATTGGCAGTTAGCCCAGCTTCTGCAAGACCTTCCACGTCAATCATCTCCGCTCGCTGTTCAGCTATTTTATTCAGCGCTTCTTCCACATCGCTGTCTTCGATGGCATAACGGGGAACGGATATTTCAAAAGAATCTTTATATGCTGGAAGCTCGAAATTGGGAATCACTTCAACAGTGATAGTAAAATTAAGATCGCTGCCTTCTTCAAAGCTTAGCTCCAGGAGCTTAGGCTCGCTTACGGGCTCCAGCATCGCTTGCTTTATGGCTTCAACATAGAATTTATTAAAATGATCTTGAAAAAAATCAAACTGGATTTTTTTGCCAAATTGGCGCTGCACAATACTGCGGGGAACATGCCCCTTGCGGAATCCGGGAATATGCAGGTCTTTGGCATATTTTTGAAAATGGGCGCCAAAATCTTTGGCGATGTCCGCCCAGGGAATAGACACTTCAACCTGTCGGACTATCTGACTTGTTTCCTGAATCTCTACTTTCACGCTGTTTCTCCTATTCTCTTCTTCAAAGCCCGCAAATTTAGCTTTCCCCATAGGTAAAGTCAATCTATACTTATATTTAAATATCAAAAAATTAAATTCGGCGGCAGCTCGCCGGGCTTCAGCTCGCAGTCTGAAATGATACTTTCTTTCAACAGAGAGAAAAGCTTGAGGAAATCTTCCAGCGCCAGTGATTCTGGCCGTTTTTCCCAAGGAAAAGAGTCTGCCAGCTCAGCATTATAATATCTTTTCAAGCTGTTGCGCAGGGTTTTCCTCCGCTGATTAAAGGCCAGCCGAACCAACGAATGAAATAGAAGCAAGTCACCATTGGGCAGTGGCAGCTCTTTGTTTGGTCTTAATTCAATCAATGCGGAATCCACTTTGGGGCGAGGCCGAAAAACCGACGGCGGTATCTTTAAAAGGATTTTCCCTTTAGCATAGAGTTGAAAATACACACTAACTATGCCATAGACTTTTGATCCAGCTTCGGAAAAAAGACGGTCGGCAAAATCTTTTTGCACCATAAAAACAGCACGATGTATCATTTGAGAGTTTTGAAAAAACTTTAGAATAAGCTGGCTAGCGATATTGTAGGGCAGATTGCCAACTATCTGCGAAAGCGGCAGAAAGGGCTGCCAGGAGCTCTTGAGGGCATCCCCCTCATAAAGAAAAAAGTTTTGATTTCTGGCATATTGCGCTTTGAGTTTTGCCGCCAAGATACTGTCCAGCTCAATGGCGCTTAGCCGGGCGCCGCTTTGAAGGAGCAATGCCGTCAAAGCACCGTGACCAGGACCGATTTCCAGAATTTTCTCATCGGGCTGCGCGTTGATGGCCGATGCTATTTTGCGAATAATATTGGGGTCAACGAGAAAATTTTGACCCAGCGAACGTTTGGCGAAAGGCGGCATATTTCAGAGTGAAAACTTTTCGAGACCGAAAAAATGCTGCCCATTTCTTCCGGTGATTTTCACAATTTCCTCATAAGTTTTTCCAAAAATATCAGCCATTTTTTCAGCGACACTTCGAACCATATAAGGTTCACAGGTCTTGCCTCGCCACGGTTTCGGCGCCATAAAAGGTGCATCGGTCTCCAGCATCAAAGCTTCCAGCGGAAGCGCCGCCACCACATCCGGTAAATTTTTTGCAAAAGTGATGACCCCGGTAAAAGATAGCAGCATCCCTCTTTTTATTAAATCAAGGGCAAATTCTGCGCTGCCGGTATGGCAATGGGCCTGCCCCTGAAAATAGTTCTCTTCTGTCAATACCTTGAGAATAGCTGATTCTGCGCTGCGATTATGCATAATAAAGGGCATATTCAGCGATTTAGCGAGAGCAAGCTGCTCCCGAAAACAAATCTCCTGCTCATCAGCCGGCGCATAATCACGAAAAAAATCCATCCCAATCTCGCCGATAGCTACCACTTTAGGATGCAAGGCCAGCGATTCAAGGAGCTGCAGATAATTCGCCGGACGCTCGACACAGTCATGGGGATGAACACCCACTGCGGCAAAAAGCATAGCAAAGTTCTCTGCCAGGTGGATGGCTTTTTCACTGCTGGCGAGATCGATAGCTGGAACGATGACAGCTTTCACTCCCGCCTCCGCTGCCCGAGTAAGGTATGGCTCAGGCGCACTGAAAAATGGCTCAAAATTTAGATGGGCATGGGTGTCAATCAACATTTATTCAGAAATCCACACTGTTGCCGCGATTTACACGATTGCGTAGATGGACATCACACTCTTCCTGGGGCAGATGCTTGATATTAAAAATCTCCTTCTCAGTAGGACAAAATTCAGTTGGCACCTTTTTGGTTACGCTGCAAATGGTGGCTTCCACCACTCCAGGTGGACGTTCAAATTCTTCAGCGGGAAGACCTAAACTGTCATAGGCCATTTTCATGAAAGTTCCCCAAATAGGCAAGGCTGCAACCGCTCCGGCCTGACCTTTTCCCAGAGAAACGGCAGGATCGTCCATTCCCACCCAGACTCCGGCGCTGAGATGGCTGGTAAAACCAATAAACCAGGCATCGGTAAAATCGTTGGTCGTTCCTGTTTTACCTGCTGCCGGCTTATCAAATTTGTAATACCAGCGAATCCTTCCGCCAGTTCCCTCGTCAATCACCGATTGCAAGATATTCGTCATAATGTAGCTGGTTTCTTTGCTCAGTACTTCTTTGCTTTCTCTTGGGGAGCGGTAAATCTCTTTTCCCCTGCGATCAAGCGCCTTAGTGATGGCAAAAGGTTTATTGTGTACGCCCTCATTGGGAAAAATACTGTAGGCGGCAACGATTTCTCTCAGAAGCACACTGCCTGCTCCCAGCGCCAGCGCATCCACCGCCGGCATATAAGTGCTAATACCCATCTTTTTGGCGTAATCTACCACGACTTCAGGCCGCACCAGGTTTTGGATAACACGGATAGAAACCAGATTAAGCGAGCGACGAACTGCCTCGCGAAGCGTTGTCAGTCCTCCCGTTGAGAGATCGTAATTATTGGGTGTCCAGCGTGAGCCGTCAGGATTAATCAGCACCACGGGCTGATTCAGCAGTTGCGTGGCCGGTGTATAGCCGTTATCAATGGCGGCGGTATATAAAATAGGTTTAAATGTGGAACCCGGCTGTCGTTTTGCTTGCCAGGCGCGATTAAACTTGCTTTCCGCAAAGCTTTTGCCACCAATAAGCGCCCGAATGGCGCCGGTCTTCACATCCAGGGCTATAAAGGCTCCCTGCACAACCTTTTTATTTGCAGGCAGCCAGGCGTAAAGCGAGTCATTGGGAATAGAATCGTGAAAAGTTCTCCCAAGCAGTTGTTCCAACTCCTTCCTATCTTTCAGGAGGCGATTGTCAAGGCGTTTCTGGAGAAGCGCCAGTTGCTTTTCCATCGCAAGCTCAGCATATTTCTGCATCTTGGCGTCCAGGCTTGTGTGTATTTCCAATCCATCGGTGTAAATATCCAGGGATTCTCCCCTGTAGCGTACACTATTGAGCTCAAGGCGTATCATTTCTGTAAAATATGGCGCCTGACCCAAGACCTCTCTTGATGGACTGACAACGGTTGTATCTTGCAGGAATTTTGTATATTCAAAAGGTGTGAGAAAATTATCGCGCAACATATTTTGCATCACCAGATTTCTCCGGCGCATAGCCCTTTCATAATGATTGATGGGCGAATAGGGCGCTGGAGCCGGCAAAACGGCAATAAGCATCGCTCCTTCGTCCACAGTCAGCTCTTTCACCGGCTTGCTGAAATACATTCGGCTGGCGGCTTCGATGCCATAAACACCATGCCCAAAATAGACGGTATTCATGTACATCTCCAAAATTTCATCTTTGGTATAGGCGCGCTCGATTTTTATAGAAGTAAGGAGCTCCTTTAGTTTGCGGGAATAGCTCCTTTCCTGGGAAAGATAGAGACTTCTGGCAAGCTGCTGGCTGATGGTGGACGCGCCGCCATAACGCACCAAAGCCGCCATAATGGTACGCTTTAGATTAAAGCCCCAGTGTTGGTAAAACTCTCTGTCTTCTGTGGCCAATAGAGCCTGCACCACATGTTTTGGGATGCTGTCCAGCTCTACATAAATGCGATGCTGGGTGTAAAACTCCTTTAGAATTTCACCATTGTGGTCATAAACCCGGCTGCTGAGATCGGGGTTAAAGACTTCAAGTTTTTCGGTGCCGGGTGTATCAGCATTCAAATAAAACAAGATAAAACCGGCAATGAAAGAGCCAATAAGAATGAGCCCTACCGAAAGCCACATGTATAAAACAGTTCGTCTGAAAAATGCTTTTATCATCGTGGTAATTTAGTCCAACTTATGCTAAAATCAAATCTCCTTGCCAAGCTGCCCCCCCTTTTTATTGAGTATAAGGATTTTTTCTGCTGGAATTCTCAGTAAATCAGCAATATTTT
>DSDE01000263.1 GCA_011049095.1 Fidelibacterota bacterium | reverse complement strand
GGCAGCTCTCTCTCGCTTTCAGGATGCCTATTTTGCCGTTGAGGGAAAAAAGCCTGAGTGGGGCATAAAGTTAATGAAAAAGCTTGATTTAAAGGCGTTTATTATTCGCAGGTCCCAGAAGATGCTGTATCATACGGCGGCTGTTTTGGCAGGCAATCTTGTCTCAGCGCCAATTATTGCCGCTTTTCAAAGCGCTGAAGCCGCGGGTATTTCAGAAGATGATTTTATACTTCGCTTTCGGCCGCTGATGCAATCGGTCCTGGATAATCTGGCAAATGAGGGAACTCAAAATATACTTAGCGGGCCAGTTAAAAGAAAGGATATCAATCTCTTAGAACAGCAGATTGAAGCTTTGAATGAGGCTGAACTTCCAGATGAATCGAAGCTGTATGACTTTCTCAGCAAATATTTACAAATAAAAGCAGGATTGTTATGAAAGAATTATTGAGAAAAGCGCTGAACGCTCCCCTTCATTGGCAAATTTTTACCGCGATGGGTTTAGGTGTGCTTACAGCGCTTTCAATGGGAGATAAGGCCCTTACTTTTCAGCCACTAGGCGATATCTTCATGCGGCTTCTGAAAATGCTTATCGTGCCACTAATCTTTTCGTCTATCACCTCAGGCGTTGCCAGTCTTGGCGATAGCCGCAGTCTGGGCCGGCTCAGTATGAAAACAATTCTCTATTATATGCTTAGTTCATTTCTGGCCATTGTTACAGGGCTTTTACTCACCAATTGGATACGTCCCGGCCTCAACGTTAATCTTCCTGAAAATGGTATAGCCTTCAATCCAGAAGGGCTGCAGACCGATGCTTCAATTTTTAATCTTTTGCTTAGAATGATACCTACAAACCCTATCAGCGCTATGGCTGAGGGAGATATACTGGCTGTCATTTTCTTTTCCATTTTTTTGGGAATGGTGATTACTATGCTGCCTGCTGCCACCAAGGAGAGATTATCACGCTTTTTTGATACTTTTTTTGCAGTGATGATGAAAATGACCCATCTGGTTATTCGTCTAGCACCCATAGGGGTATTTGGATTGATTACAACGGCTGTGGCTTCTTCTGGATTTGAACTTTTCCAGGCAGTAGGGCTATATTTTGCTACTATTGCTGCCGGTTTACTTATTCACTTTCTTGTCACATTGCCTCTTTTGTTGTGGCTCTTTACCCGCATATTTCCGCCAAAGCATCTGCGGGCTCTCTCTCCTGCGCTTGGAATGGCATTCAGCAGCAGCAGCAGCGCCGCCACCCTGCCGTTGACTATGGATTGTCTTGAGAATAATAGCGGAGTGAGTAATAAGGTATCCAGTTTTGTCGCTCCCCTTGGAGCTACTGTCAATATGGATGGCACAGCGCTCTATGAATGTGCCGGTGTTTTATTTATCGCCCAGGTTCTTGGCTTTGAGCTGGGGCTGGCGAAACAATTAATTGTGGTTATCACGGCTTTTCTGGCTTCTGTTGGTGCAGCAGCTATTCCCTCTGCCGGTCTTGTTATGATTTTTATTGTTTTAGAAGCAGTGGGTTTGGGCGGACACCCCACTGCAGGGCTCATTGTTGGGACGATGTTGGCAGTGGACAGGCCGCTGGATATGTTTCGAACGATGACCAATGTGTGGTCAGACAGTATTGGCACGGTCATTATTGCCCGCAGTGAAGGTGAAAAGCTCAATTATTGAGCCAAGATATTTACAATTGTGGAAACCATCTTTCCATAATAGTTTTTTAAAACTGCCTAAGTAACTTTTAAAATGATCTAATTAGTGAAGATCTGATTTTATGGAATTTTGTGTGAAAAAGTTTTCTCAGCTTGATCCCAGGCTATATAAAGCATTTTTTTGGCTAATCGCAAAAGTCCACTCCGAAGCCTCAGGAAACATCTGCGAAATATGAAAATTGAAGGTTATATAAATAATTGGTTTATCATCTTCACAGGGAAGAAGGCAGTTTTATTGTTTTTTATGGAATTACACTATCTTTTAAGCGCTAAAATCCGCACACTCTACTTTAAAAACCACTTTTTGGTTTATCTGTGTCTCGGGCAGTGGGCTTATTTTTGATTGATAAAATCTCTCTGAGATTTCAGAAGTTTATTTATATGAAGCAGGATGTTTTTGGCTTCATTCAGTAGTGATAAATAGAGGAGGCTATTTTTTGTGCCGACAATATTCTGTTTTATTCGTTTAACTTGTTTGCGGCGAATCTTTTCAATACCTTCTAAAATCTCTTGCTGCAAGACCTCTATGCTTTCCAGTTGATCAAAATTATTGCCCTGAATTCTATCCTGAATAATATCAAAAAGTTTATTAATTTCCTTATTGAGATTATTTAGCTCATTGACCTGTTCTGCGATGAGACCTTTATGATTGTTGTTGATGTGTGTATATGAGGGCTCAGTGATAAACTTCAGGCTGGTGACAATTTCTCGCAAGTTATCAAGCTCCTGTACATAGAAGTGGCCGCTTTCCACGGCTTCCATCTCAAGCTGCTGTATGGTTTTTGAAATATTATCACGGAGTGACTTTGTCTTTTCACTTAGCGAGTGAACTTCATTTTTAGCGTTTTTTAAAATCTTCCGGTCTTCATTTTTGAGGCCAATTATGGTATTTGAGAAAACGGATTGAATGGTTTCCAGCACTTCTACAATGTTCTGGCTGATGATAGTGACTAAAGTTTCCTGGTTGACCATCTCGCCAGAGATGAGCTGGTTTTGGACTGATTCTTCCTCAGTTTTCACTTTCTGGTTATGAAGCACATAAGTGCGGTAGATGAAATAAAACGCCAAAATCAATAGGATAGTGATACCTATACCGCCGCCGAAATGGATGGTAACAGCAAATGTGAAGGAAACTAAAAAGGCGATTAAGGCAGTCATAAACCATCCGCCAACGACAGTGAAGACCCCGGTAATACGATAGACAGCAGATTCTCTGCCCCAGGCTCTATCTGCCAGAGAGCTTCCCATGGCCACCATAAATGTAACATAAGTTGTGGACAGGGGCAGCTTCAATGAAGTAGCAAAGCTGATAATAATGCTGGCAAGTGTCAGGTTGACAGCAGCCCGAATCATATCAAAAGCTGGCTTGTCAGCAATTTTGACTCCCGCTACTTCTTCCATTGGCTTAAAACGTCTGTCGATGCGGCGGTGAATTCCAGCGGGAATAATTTGCCTGAAAACCTGAGATAATGAAATGGCGCCGCGGACGATGGAACGTGATAATGCCGAAGAGCCAAATCGCTCATAGCCTTCATCCTGTCGGCCAAGATTGACTTCGGTTTTTGTAACAGACTGTGCTTTTTTGCTAAACCATAAGGTGATGACCATAATTAGGCCGGCGAGAAGAAGGAAAATGGTCGGCGTACTAACTTTCCCTTTCATAACCGTCATCAGGAGCGTATCCGGTAGCGCTCCGGGTGTATTAATCAATTCCTGAAATGCTCTGAATCCGGCCAGTGGCACACCGATAAAATTTACCAGATCATTGCCGGCAAAGGCCATTGCTAAAGCGAATGTGCCAATGAGGACAATCGTACGGGGTATATCAAGGTGAATAATCATACGTAAGAATTGCAGCAAAACAGTCCATGAGACAAAACTAATCAGGATTATTTTGAATGTATTGCCCTTGATGAAGGCGGCCATTTCAGTGGTGAGAAAGGAAGCGCCGCCAATACCCTTCAGCAATATAAAAAAGGTAATGGCAGATATGCTGAATCCGCCCCAGATTGCCCCCCAGCGACGAAGCTGCTTATCATATTTAAAAGTAAAGACTAGGCGGGTGAGATATTGAAAGAAGACCCCCGCGGTAAATGAGACAACAATACTCAGTAAAATTCCAGATATGATGGCAAGGGCTTTGCTGCTATTGATATAAACTGATAAATCGTAAGCTGTACCACCCATACCCCAGATTTTCAATAGGCTTACAGCCACAGCCGCACCCAAAAGCTCAAATACGATGGAGACAGTTGTGGAAGTCGGCAGCCCAAAAGTATTGAATAAATCCAGCAAAATGACATCCGTAATCATTACTGCCAAAAAAATGATCATTATTTCCGAGAATAGAAACATATCAGGATGAAAAATTCCCTTGCGGGCAACTTCCATCATTCCGCTGCTGAAGGTAGCGCCAAATAAAACACCAAGACTGGCTATAATCATAATTGTACGACGCTTGGCAGCCTTAGCGCCAATAGCTGAATTTAAAAAATTCACAGCATCATTACTGACTCCGACTATTAAGTCAGAGATAGCAAGAGCAAACAAGATAACGGTAATTATCAAATAAAATGTGTCCATAGTCCTCTTTCCATATTCACGGCGGAATTTAGAATCTTATAATAAAACAACCAAATGGAATTAGCTTATCCGGCCGCGTTTAAAATTTGCCGAGATGATTTGTAAGCAAATATGAAACCATAAGATATTGTACAATAACGATATATGGCCGCAAGACAGATTATGTTAATTTTGCGTTAATGCAGAATACGACTCTATTTAATTTTATCAAAGGAGCAAAAAAAATGTCTCAAAAAAATGCCCCACTAATCCCCACAAATATTGCCTATCTGGAAATAAATGATAATTAGCTGATATAAAAGGATTCTAAGAAAAAAAGAGTAAATAAAAAATTATAAATTCAAAAAAATACTTGCAATAATCGGGACATATCTCTAATATTGTGGAGAAAAATGGGGGAGATTCCCATGTTGTGGGTGACAGAGGACAAGCGGTGTTAACAGACTTCAAGGGAACCTATCCTTATCGTCTGGATGAAAAGAAACGACTGACAATTCCGGCTCGATTCAGAAAAATTCTCAAAGAGGCAGGTGAGGAATCACTGGTTCTAGGTTGGCATATCGTTGATCCGTGCCTTGTTATCTATGCGAAAAGTGATTATGACCGCCGCACCGAAGAATTAGGGAAAAAAATTAACCAGCTAAAAAGCAATCAGCGTGCTTTTTTTCGAAATTGGACCCGGTATGCGGTTGACTGTACTTATGATGGGCAGGGCAGGATAACTTTGCCTCCGGAGCTTATGAGAATTGCCAATATCCAGAGTGAGATTCTCATTATCGGAAATGTGGATAAAATTTTGATTTGGGATCCACTCACGCTGGAAAGGATTGATCAGGAGATGAAAATGACAGAAGATGATTATAATGAATTGGGCAATGAGCTACTCTTCTAATACAGTGGAAACTTTTTCCCGCCCCCATGCGCCGGTTTTGCTGCATGAATCTATTAATGTGCTGAAACCTGAGTGTGGTGCGTGTTTTATTGATGCTACTTTGGGTTATGGCGGTCACAGTGAGCTGATTCTTAAGAGATTAAGGTCTGATGGCAGACTGATTGCCTTTGACGCGGACCCCTGGGCAATCGCTGCCAGTCGTCAAAGATTAGCTGATTATCCAAATATTCATTTTGTGAATGCCAATTTTTCCAGACTGAAGCTGGAGTTAGCCCGTCTTGACCTTTTTAGCATAGATGGAATTCTTTTTGATTTAGGCGTCTCATCACCTATGCTTGATGAGGCAGACCGAGGCTTTAGCTATATGAATGATTCCCCCCTTGATATGCGTATGGACCCGCGTCTAAGTCTTACGGCTGCTGAAATAATCGCTCGGTTCGATGAGGATGAGCTGAAAGAGCTTTTTTTTCAATATGGAGAAGAGCATAACAGTAAAGCGATAGCGAGAGCTATCATTAAGCATCGCCGTGAGAAGCCGCTGGAAAAAAGCCGGGAACTGGCTGAAATTCTCCGTCCATATTCTCCACCAAAGCATTACCATAAAATGTTAAGCCGGATTTTTCAGGCACTGCGAATTAAAGTAAATGATGAACTGAATGTTTTGAAGATGGCACTGGAGCAAGCGCTGGAACTATGCAAACCAGGTGGCAGAATTGTCGTTATTAGTTATCACAGCCTGGAAGACCGCATTGTAAAACAATTTTTTACAGACGCTTGCCGTGGATGCATCTGTCCGCCAGAGTCTCCAATATGTACCTGTCAAAATGAAGCTCAGGCTAAATGGATTCAAAAGAAGCCGGCTCGAGCGTCAGCAGATGAACAAAATCATAATAGCCGAAGCCGAAGCGCAAAACTGAGAGCTATTGAAAAGCGATGAATAAAAAGAAAAAACAAAAAACACCAGTCAAAAAAAGCACCCAAAATAAAAAGCTTATGCCCATCTCTTTTATTTCAATATTTTCAAATGGATACTTTGTCGTATTAATCACCCTGGCTATTATAACCACCACGGCAATTACTACTATAATGATGCACAATGAAATTGAATATGCATATAATGTGAAAAAAAGACTGGAACAAGACCTGGTTCGCAGCCAGCAAAATATCGCTGAACTTGAGATAGAAATTGCAGTTCTTAGCCGGCCTGATCGCATTCGGCGCATTGCCACAGAGCGGTTTAATATGGTGGTGAAAGCTCCAAATACCGAGGTGATTAGAGTTCAATGAATGATAAAGACTTCCAAATGATCAGTAAAGAATCGATTACTATGATTTTTTCAGCAAATTATCCTGATATTACAAACACTCAGTATCTAAAAATAGGGTCAGTTTTCTCAATATTTTTTAAGGAGCAAGTATAATGAGAAGACGGGAATCATCGGCTTTAAAAAATATCCAACGCAAGCGTCTTAACTGGGTGATCGTCATTGTATCAGCAACCGTGAGCCTTCTGGTATTCCGGCTCTACCAATTACAGATAGCAGATGTGAAAAAAATGCGGCATCTTGCCGAATCCCAGGCCATTGAGAAAGAGATTTTGCCGGCTCAGCGCGGTCGAATTCTTGACCGTACCGGACACATTCTGGCTACAAATCTTATCACCTACGATATTGGCGGCAGAATAATTGATATTCCATACCCCAATGCGACTTTTCAGTTACTGGGAAAACAGCTTGACCGTAACCCTGAAACATATATTAAAAAAGTAGGTCTTGCCAACTCTTTCACCTACCTGGAAAGAGATGTTAGCTATCAAAAAGTACAAAATCTTAAAAATTTGGCCACAAACCCAGAATACCGAAGCTACTTCAGAGGTTTGCGATTTGATGAGCTGACTGCCCGTTTATATCCTCTTGAAAGTGCTGCAGGTCATGTACTGGGTTTCAGCAATAAGCAGCGGGAGGGACTCGCGGGTTTAGAGCTGCAGTTTAACAGTCTCCTGAAAGGTCAGGATGGCTATCAGATGGTGAAAAAAGATGAAAAAGGCAGATTGTTGTCTCGTTCACCCAATCAGTTTAAGCAAAAAATGGATGGCAGTGATCTTGTCCTGACGATTGAGAAAAATTATCAAATCATTTTGGAAGAAGAAGTGCAGCGGGCAGTTGCAAGAGCTGGCGCTAAAGCTGGAATGGGGGTTTTAATGAATCCCAACACCGGTGAAATCCTGGCAATGGCAAATTTTCCTAATTTCAATCCAAACCTCTACAGCAGTGCGCCTGATGAAATAAGGCGTAACCGGTGTGTCACCGATCAGTATGAGCCAGGTTCTATCTATAAAGTCGTGCCTATCGCAGCAGCCCTTGAAGAGAAAGTTTTAAGTCCCCAGAGCAAAATTAATTGCGAAAACGGGAAATGGAAAATTTATAATAGAATACTCAACGACACTCATAAGCATGAATGGCTGGCTGTTGAGGAGGTGCTCTCAGAGTCGAGTAATATTGGTGTGGCCAAAATAGCGCAAAATATTGGAAAGGAGCTTCATTTCGCGTTTTCACAACGCTTTGGCTTTGGAAGTGTCACTGGAAGCAATCTCATTGGAGAAACGCCAGGTCAGCTCACACCAATTGAGAAATGGGAACCCTTGTCTAATACACAGATTGCAATGGGGCATAATGTGACAGTGAGTTTACTGCAGATTGCCGCAGCCTATTCAGCCATCGCCAATGGCGGCGTATTACTAAAACCATACATACTGAAGTCTGTCGTTAGGCCGGATGGTGCCATCAGTATGACCAATGAACCGACATTTATTCGTCGGGTGATTTCTGCAGAAACGGCAGAAATATTGCGAAATATGTTGGAAAAGACAGTTAGTGAGGGCACCGGAAAAAATGCCTACATCGACAAAATTCGCGTTGCTGGTAAAACGGGTACAGCACAAAAGGTGATCGACGGCCGATATTCTCAAAGAGAGTATATGGCCTCATTCGTGGGATTTTTTCCAGCGAATAAACCGGTTTTGGTCTGCGCCATTACCATTGATACGCCAGAATATGGAAAACACTATGGAAGCTATGCTGCTGCTCCGGCAGTAAAAAATGTGTTTGTAAGCATCATTAATTCCACAAAATTTAACCATCTTTTTGCCTGGATTAATGAAGCAGAATTGGAAAATAGTTCCCCAGAAGACCAGGAGATTGCTCTGGCCAGCTCATCATTAAACATCACTCGTAAAAGTGATCAAGCCCCCTTCGAGAAAAAGAATAAACTAAATAAGGAAGATAAACAAAGGGCTGAGAAGAATACCCCGTCAATTTTGGCTGTCAGCGGTACGGTAGTGATGCCGGACCTTAGCGGCTATTCTATGAAATACGGGCAATATCTTCTTCGTGAATTAGGCCTGCGCTATACGGTGCAAGGAGGGGGAAAACGAATTTTAAGTCAAAAACCGGTTCCGAAAACAGTGCTTGATTGTGAGCAGATGGTGACACTCATCGGAGACGATGCTGAATGATGATATCGCAACTGATTGATGGAATAAAAGCCAAGACTAAATGGCATATTCCCAACCTTGAAGTAAAGGGACTTGCTTATGACAGCCGAAAAGTGCAGCCAGGCGACTTTTTTGTAGCCTGGAAAGGACAAAAAAGTGATGGCCACCACTATGTCCAGGAAGCTATTCGTAATGGAGCCGCTGCCATTTTATGTGAAAGATGGCTGCCAGTTGATTTTCCCCAAATTAAGGTTGCTGATTCAAGAAGAGAGATGTCGCTTATTGCTTCACGGCTTTATAACACGGAAAAGCGGAAATTGCGGCTTATTTGTGTAACTGGCACAAATGGCAAAACAACGACGACTTATCTCTTTAGAGCATTGGGAAAAGCTGCTGGTATTAAAACAGCTTCAATTGGAACTCTGGGAATACAGAGCCCTATTAAAATCCCTTCCAGTCCATTAACGACTCCAGAAAGCGCTGACCTCCATCGGTCTATTCACCTGCTGGATAAGTCAGGGTTAAATGCCCTGATTATAGAGGGAAGCAGCATTGCCTTTGAGCAAGGAAGGCTCGATTATTTAAGCTTTGATGTAACGGGTTTTACAAATCTGACTCAGGATCATCTGGATTATCATGAAACTATGGAAGCCTATTATCAGGCTAAAAAAGGGTTGATTGATATGAGGGAAAAGGGTGCGTCAGCTGTCATCAATACTGACGACGATTATGGAAATCGTTTGCTCAAAGAGATTAAGCCTCCTATTGACGCTATCTCAATAAAAATGAATCTTGGCGACTTTTATTTTAAAAAATTGGAGCTTCTGGACAGGGGAATAAATGCCAGCTTGAAGACACCGTCTGGTGAGCTTAGAGTTGAGCTTCCTATTATTGGCGATTATAATGCTTCTAATCTGCTGATGGCGGTGGCTCTTTATCATCGTGCTGGGCTGCCAGTTCCAGATTATCTTGGTGCTCAGGATTTTGACAGTATTCCTGGTAGGATGGAAATCATTTCCACGAAAAAAGGAACGGCGGTTATTGATTTTGCCCATAGCCCCGATGCCATTGAGCAGGTATGCAAGACATTACGAAAATTGATTAAAAATGCTAAGCTTATTACTGTGATGGGCGCCGGTGGTGACAGGGATAATTCTAAACGGCCTGCTATGTCTCATAATGCCGGACGTTGGAGTGATGTGCTTATCCTGACAAATGATAATCCCCGATCAGAAGCCCCTGAAAAAATTCTCAAAGAGCTAAAATATGGTCTAAATACTTATACAGGAGAAGTTCGGCTTATAGCTGACCGCCGGGAAGCTATCAATTTTGCCCTGGACCGCAGCCAGCCAGGCGATATAATTGCAATTTTGGGAAAAGGCGCTGAGGAATATCAGGAAATAATGAATGTGAAACATCGGTATCGAGATCAGGATGTGGTTTTGGACTGGAAATGTGCCAATGAAACTGAATGATTTATTAAAAGGAAGCGGTGTATCAGCCCCGAGCGAGCTTGAGTTGACACGGCTTGTGATCGATAGCCGTGAAATATTGGAAGGAGATATTTTTTGCGCCCTTCAGGGAGAAAACCAGGATGGGCATTTTTACGCGAAAAAAGCACTGGATAAGGGAGCTGCAGCCGTTATTATAGCTGAAAACCGTGTTTCTCAATTGCCAAAGCTGCCAATTGAAAAATCTATTGTCTGCCCGAACCCCCTGAAACTTCTCCAGCACATCGCTGCCAGTTATGCTGCTAATTTTGACCTGAAAATGATAGGAATTACCGGCAGCTCAGGAAAAACCAGTACACGTCAACTGATTGCCCATATCCTTCAACAGGAGTTTTCTGTTGTACAGTCAATTAAGAATTTTAACAATCATATCGGTTTTCCCCTGTCTCTTTTGGAATGGCGTCGTCATCATCAATTTGCTGTGATGGAGCTGGGAGCAAACCATGTGGGAGAAATTAAAGCTCTCTGCGATTTGAAAGCGCCGGATATGGGCCTGATTACGACAATTGCCCCTGCACATATTGAAGGATTTGCTTCCATTGAGGGGGTCCAAAAGGCGAAATATGAGCTGCTGGATGCTGTGCCACAGGATGGAACGCTTTTTCTAAATGTCAATGATGATCGTATATCAGCCTATCCGGTAAAAAGCAGAGAAGTAATCAGATATGGATTAGACACTGAGGCTGAGTTTTCCGTCAGAATTATTGGATATGATGAGATGGCCAGGCCAAAAATAGAATGGGCTGGTGTGGGTATCACCCTTCAGACTCCTGGACCTCATACGGCGATAAATGCAGCGGCAGCCATTGCTGTAGCTATGAAATGTGGCTGCAGTAAATCAAGTATTATCCATGGACTGGAAAGTTTTCTGCCAGATGCCAGCCGGGGTCTCCTGCAGCGAATTAATGGAATAACCCTTATGAATGACAGTTACAATGCCAATCCTCAAAGCATGGCAGCTGCCATTCACACACTTGCCAAGATGGCTTGTTCCGGCAAAAAATATTTGATATTAGGTGATATGCTGGAATTGGGCTCCTTGGAATCTGACGCCCATAAAACTGTTGGTCGCTTGGCTGTCGAGCTGGGATTTGACTACTTATTTGCTTTTGGAGAGCGTATGGAAGAGGCTGTGAAGCAAGCCAGAAAAATGGGAATGGTAAACGCGATTCATTTCGTTTCTAAAGATCTATTGGTTTCGACGCTAAAATCAATTACTGCAGAAAACGACATTTTACTGATAAAGGGGAGCAGAGGAATGGCTATGGAGTCTATTATTTATGCTTTGGGGGGAAAACATTGATTTATTATTTGTTATTTCCGCTTAAGGCATATTTTACGCCTTTGAATATGTTGGGCTACATTTCATTTAGAGCAAGCAGCGCTGCTATAACAGCCATTTTGATAGCTTTTATTTTTGGGAAACCCATCATCGCTTTCTTGCAGCGTCTCAGTTTTTCTGAAGTGATTCGCAGCGATGGCCCGGCTAGCCATTTAAAAAAGGCTGGCACGCCAACGATGGGGGGTTTGCTTATTCACCTTTGTGTTTTGATTCCCACCTTTCTTTGGGCTGATCTGAGTAACCGCCTGGTTCATATGGTTTTATTAGCTACCATTTGGATGGGTTTGATTGGCTTTTGGGACGATTATCATAAGATTAAAAGGCGGGATAAGAATGGCATTTCCCCACGAGTTAAGTTATTAGCTCAGTCGTCCCTTGGCATAGTGATCGGCAGCCTTATCTATTTCTATCCGATTAATGCCGAGCTTTCTGGCGCTACGATTGTTCCCTTTTTTAAAGGCTTTTCCATCAATCTTGGCATTTTTTATATACTCTTTGCAATGCTGGTTATCAATGGCACATCCAATGCGGTAAACCTTACTGATGGTCTGGATGGGTTGGCTACGGGGCTGATGTCGATTGTAGCTTTAGCGCTGGCTGCTATTGCTTATATTTCTGGCCGTATTGATTTCAGCGCTTATCTGAATATTCCATATATTCCCGGCGCAGGCGAGTTGACTATCTTTTTAGCGGCGATGTTTGGCGGCTTGCTGGGCTTTTTATGGTATAATGCAAAACCCGCTGAAGTATTTATGGGAGATGTGGGCAGTCTGGCTTACGGCGCTGCTATCGGAACATCAGCTGTTTTATTGAAGCAGGAATTGTTGCTTTTCATCATCGGTGGTGTATTTGTAATGGAAACCATCAGTGTGATGCTTCAGATTTCTTGGTTTAAATTCACAAAAAGAAGATTAGGGGCAGGGCGTAGAATATTTAAAATGGCGCCCATTCACCACCATTTTGAGCTGAAAGGGTGGGAAGAATCAAAGGTCGTAGTGCGTTTCTGGATATTGGGGATTCTCTTTGCTCTTATGGCTTTGGCAACTTTTAAGATTCGGTGATTAGTTGATTTATGTAAAAAATAAGAAGGTTACAATATTAGGTGCGGCTCGCAGCGGTCAGGCGGCAGCTTTTCTTCTGAATAAAATGGGCGCTGAATGTTTTGTTTCGGATATAGGGCAGGTCAAAAT
>DSDE01000264.1 GCA_011049095.1 Fidelibacterota bacterium | reverse complement strand
GTACGCAAAGAGATTTGGGCTTATGCTCCCGATGAGAAACTCAGCCCAGACGAGCTGCTCCGGGAGAAATATCGTGGCATCCGACCTGCTCCTGGTTATCCCGCATGTCCTGATCATTCAGAAAAAAAGACATTATGGCGCCTTCTCCAAACAGAGAAACACACCGGTATGACGCTGACCGAATCTTATGCAATGCTCCCGCCAGCCTCAGTCTGCGGCTGGTATTTCAGCCATCCGCAAAGCCGATATTTCAGTGTCGGAAAACCTGGTGAAGACCAGCTTTCTGATTATGCCCGCCGCAAAGGACTCTCACCTAATGAACTGCTGCGCTGGATTTGACAAAAAGGACTCAAAAGGAATGCTATAGAAATTTTTGCTTATCTGGCTTTAGCCGTCGTGGCCATCAGCCTAATGATGAAAGATATTCTGCAGCTGCGCTGGTATAATGTTTTAGGGGCCGCAATGTTTTCAATCTATGGCGCAGCGATCCAGGCCTGGCCTGTTGCTATTCTAAATGCATTTATTGTGGCTGCCAATCTTTGGTATCTTTTAGAGATCTATCGCCAGAAGGAGTTTTTTGAAATTCTCACCTTGCCTGACCCGCTCCAGAATGCCTATATCCAGCGCTTTCTAAACCATTATCAGGAAGATATCGCCCGCTATTTTTTTCATTACAATCAAAATCAGGAGCTGCTTAAAAACAGCAGGGTCTATATTCAGAATCCGACTGAATAACATCGGCCCTATCTGGCAAAACTGGGTTTCTCAAAAACAATCGATAATCATTGGGAGCTATCGATTGCCTGACTTTATCCGATAAGCGCAAATTTCTATGGTATAATACTTGACAGGCTTTTGATCAAATCTATAGCAAAAGGGCTTTATTCTTCTGTCCAATACTCCTCGATAGCTGTGATATCATATTCCTTATTATCCAGCCAAATTTTATCAGGACGTATGGGTAAATTGCTCCTCAATATATTAATAGCAGCCGGCAGGTCGGCAGCCTTTAACGGACACGAATAGATCCGAAAATCTTCCAGCTCTGCATAATCGGGATCATCAGGAAGCTGTGCTTCATCCAGATAGTTTTTCCGCAGCGCCAATTCCCGCAGCATTGCCTCCCGTGTTGACTCATCCAACTTATAACCCTGAGCTTCAACCACTGTTAATCGCTCTGCATCACCGCCAGAACTAATGGCAAATCTGAACATATTCGGCTCCTTTCATGTTTTTTTCATCTGAGTAAAAGTATTTTTCCAAAGATTAAAAAACAAGCTATTTATTATGTTTCAGAGAATTTCTTAAAGAATAATTAACCTTTTACCACTGCTGTCCTAAATAATCTGGAAAGCTGATTACAACACTTTATTTACAGTGTCTTGAAAACTGAGATTTGAAGATTCTCGGCTTAATCCCCCCAAAATCTCATTTACTGCATCTATCCTTTTCTTCTTAATTTGGCTTGATCCGTCAGGGGACGGACAGGTCCAAATTAAGCAACACTTCGACTCAGCTCAGTGACCGCACTTCGTCCGTCGACTGACAGATCAGTGACCGGGGCTGTCACAAATTCGGGGAAGATGGCGCCTTCAAACACAATCTTCTTTACCCCAAATTCATGAAGGCCAGGATTAAATCAACTTGGAAAATGAGATTTGTGAATAGGAAAATTTTATTTTGGACAGATTTGACCTTTTACCGAAAATCTATTCGCGCTTGTGAGAAAAACAATTCTGCGGGAAATATTTTTTAAGGATAGGAAAAATTTCTATAGTTAAGTTCGTTTCCAAATCTAAAACTCAAATGCCTTTCCATTTGCAGGCTTCACCAAAGGGTTTTAAATTCCCTTCAATGAAAAAGATCAAGGAAATACAATGGGCAGACCTATTATTCTCATTAACAGCCATTTCAGACCTGGCAAACATAATTACTACGAGATCCCCGAGCGATATTTCGAGTCGGTCATAGAAAATGGCGGATTGCCCATTCTGGCGCCTGCCAATGCCAATGAAGCCCTGCTGCGGGAATATAGCAAATTGGCCGATGCTTTTCTTTTCAGTGGCGGAGATGACTATCCGCCACATCTTTATGGAGAATCACCCCATTCTTCCGTCATTACAGCCCATAAACGCCGCGTGGATAACGATCTTTTGCTGATGCAAATCGCCCTCCAAAGCTCCAAGCCAATTCTGGCGATCTGCGCTGGCCATCAGCTATTACAAATCGTCTCCGGCGGCAAACTCATACAGCATCTGGAAACGGAAATTATTCATACCGATGAAAATTATCATTCCGTCAATATCAGCCCAGAGTCTATCATTTATAATTTTTTTCAGAAAGAAAAAATCATTGTCAACAGCAGCCATCATCAGGCTATTGATCCTGGTTCAATACCTGAAGGATTTAGAATCACCGCAACAGCCGATGATCAGGTGATTGAAGCAATGGAAAACAATAGCGGCCAGTGGGTTTTATCTTTGCAATGGCACCCTGAGCGGATAAATGATTTAGAGCATCGAAAACTGATTTTTAAAAATTTTATAGAACTGTGCGACTCTATGGGCCGACCATTTTAAGGAGCAGAAATGAGCGACCAAGTTCTGAACAATGAGCGAATTCTGGCTATTGATATTTTTCGGGGTCTTAGCATCCTGACTATGATCTTCGTGAATGACCTGGCATCTGTCAAAGCAATACCTGGCTGGATGAAACACTACGCCGGCGACAACGGGATGACCTTTGTGGACCTGGTTTTTCCTACATTTTTATTTATTGTGGGAATGAGTCTCCCCTATGCGATAGATGCCCGCCGCATCAAGGGCGACTCAATCTATCTGCTCTTAAAACATATCCTGACCCGAACCCTGAGCCTGATATTTATCGGCGTGATGATGCTTAATATGGGCCGCTATAATCCCCAATTTCTGGGAATCAGCAAAGGAATCTGGGAATTTGTTTTTTATCTCTCTGTCATCTTCTTCTGGATGGAGACAAAGCGGCTTCCCAAAAAATTTTGGATTTATTTAAAATACGCTGCCGGTGTACTCCTTCTGCTGATGTTTATCTTTTATCGCGGCGGAGCGGAGCTAGGCTGGCTGAAGACAAGCTGGTGGGGAATTTTAGGCTTAATCGGTTGGGCATATCTGATAGTAGCGCTCATTTGGATCATTGGCGGCGCCAATGGATGCTTTCTCAGCTCCGCTTTTTTTCTGCTGATTCTCCTGTATGGCGCTGACAAAAATGCTCAGCTCATCACCAATGATTTTCTGTGGATTGGCGGCCATTTGGGTTCACATTCAGCCCTTACGCTGGCGGGCCTGATGACTGGTCTGTTATTTCATCGCAGCAGAGGAGAGCTTTCTCCAAAAGAGCGGCTCAAATGGCTTGGCGCTTTTGCAGCTCTCTTTTTTGCGGCAGGCTATCTTCTCAATGAGCCCTGGGGTATAAATAAAAATCTGGCTACCCCAGCTTGGACACTCTATTCGGCTGGCTGGTCCGTTTTGATTTTTACGGGACTCTATATCATTCTTGACCTGAAAGGCTGGAAAAGCTGGGCAAACTGGCTGCAGCCTGCCGGGATGAATCCCTTGCTGGCATATCTCCTGCCCGGCGTCCTTTATGCGATGGGCAGCTCTTGGTACTTTTCGTTCTGGAATAATGGTGCATTGGGTATCATACGCTCATTTCTTTTTTCTGCCTTGGTTTTAGAAATTACACGACGTCTTAGCAGAAAAAAACTACGTCTCCATTTATAATCAAATATAAGAAAGAGAAGCAATATGACACAAGAGGACAAACTGGAAATACCGCTGACAATGGCCTTTCTTGACCATTTAGAAGAGCTGCGATGGCGGCTGGTAAAAGCAATTCTGGCGATCTTTATCCTGGCAATTGCCGCCTTTTTTTTCATTAATCCGGTGATTCGCTTTCTCATTGAGCCGGCAATTTCCTTAACTGAACCATTGAAGCTGCAGGTGCTCAAAGTTCAGGGAATGTTTGTTATCCAGATTATGGTCTCAATTGCTGTTGGGTTCATTTTGGCGATTCCCGTCTGGGTCTGGCAGCTTTGGCAGTTTATCGGGCCCGGGCTGAAGCCTCAGGAGCGAAAATATGCCATACCGGTCATCTTGGTCACCTTTCTCAATTTTTTGCTGGGAACTGCATTTGCTTACTATTTGGTACTGCCCATTGCCCTGGAATTTCTCCTGGGAATCAATTTTCCCGAAGATATCGTTCCCAATGTGGCCCTGGACCAGTACATCAATTTTGTTGTAGTGCTGATGCTGGGTATGGGCACGATTTTCGAGCTGCCGGTGCTAAGCTTCATATTGACACGTTTCCGGCTATTGACATATCAACTGATGCGCAGAATTCAACGCTATGCTGTCGTAGCAATCTTTATTATTGCCGCTTTTTTTACGCCGCCAGACCCATTCAGCCAGATTATGATGGCCCTTCCCGTCATAATGCTTTATGAGCTCAGCGTCTGGATTAGTAAATGGGCCGAGCCTAAATAAAAAAACAAAAATATGATTTTTTATGGTAACATAATTAATATGCCGCTTTTCACAGCGCTTTTGTTGTCTTTTCCTGAATCATTTTTATGCTAATATCGAAAAAACAGCTAAATATTTTACTTAGGCTTTGTAAATTCGAATTAACGGAGGTGTTTGAATGAATAAATATAAGAATTTAACAGAAATCGTTCGCAAGGGCGCCAGCCAGTTTAGCTCCCTCACGGCCATGATGTATAAAACTGCTGATGGCTGGCAGGGAATCCGCTTTGACGAACTGCTATTAAAAACCGAGCGGCTTGGCGCGGCATTGCTTCGCCTGGGTGTAAAGAGAGATGAAAATATAGGAATCTACAGCCAAAACTCACCCTGGTGGGCAATTGCAGATTATGGAATCTATAGCGCCGGCGCTGTAACCGTTCCTGTTTATGCCACCAATTCAACGGTACAATTGGCCTGGATTGTAAACGATTCACAAATCCGCGTCCTTTTTGTTGATGACAAAAACCGCCTGGATGCAGCCCTGGCAGCAAAGAAGAATTGTCCCGGGCTGGAAAAAATCATCGCTTTTGAAAAAGAGCTGGCAGATGAAACAAAAGGTGTATATTGCCTACACGACTTACTGACAGCCATCAAGGACGACGAGCGTCAAGAGCTTGAGCGCCGCTATGAAGCGATGAATCCCGAAACTGTAGCCAGCATCATCTATACTTCCGGCACCACCGGAGAGCCCAAAGGGGTTATGCTGACACATGGGAATTTTGATCATCAAATCAGGGCTGTAGAAAAAGATTTTAAAGTAAGCCCAAAGGACCGAAGCCTCTGCTTTCTGCCACTAAGCCATGTTTATGAACGAAGCTGGAGCTATTTTGTTTTAGCCCGAGGCGCCGCCAACTGGTATGTATCAGACCCCAAGGAGGTATTAGCTTATCTGCAGGATGCCCGGCCAACAATTATGGTGAGCGTGCCCCGCCTCTATGAGAAAATTTATGGCGCCGTTATGGAAAAAATTGAGCAATCCAGCGCTATTCGCCGCCGCATTTTTTATTGGGCAGTCAAAACCGGCACCAATTATCATAGCAGGAAATTTCATAAAAAGTGGACGAGCCCTGTGTTGAAATCTCTTTATGTCCTTGCTGACCGACTGGCCCTTCATAAAGTGCGGGATGTCCTGGGCGGCCCTAAAAACTTTCTTTCTGCCGGCGGCGCTGCACTTAATCGCGAAATCGAATCATTCTTTCTGGCTTCCGGTCTTCTCATCTGTCAAGGTTATGGATTGACAGAATCATCCCCCCTTATCACTGCCAACACACCGACTGCTTTTAAATTTGGCAGTGTCGGCCGCCCTGGCATTGAATGTGAGGTGAAAATTGATGACAGCGGTGAGATTCTCGCTAGAGGTCCCAACATTATGAAGGGATACTATAAAAATGAGGCCGCCACCACCGAAACGCTGCGTGATGGCTGGCTGCATACCGGTGATGTGGGATTCATTGACGATGAAGGCTTTCTGCACATCACAGACCGCATCAAAGACCTGATCATTACGTCTGGAGGAAAAAATATTGCTCCACAACGCATTGAAATGATTTTAGGACAAGACCATTTCATCGAGCAGGCAGTTGCTATTGGGGAAAGCAGAAAATACATATCAGCCCTTATCGTACCAAATTTCCCGGCTCTCGAAGAATGGGCCGCAACAGAGCGTCTGCAATGGAAAAGCTTTGCCGATTTAGTGAAAATTCCTGAAGTGATTGCTTTCTACAAACAGCGCATTGCCCGCTTGAGCATTGATTTGGGCAATTATGAGAAAGTAAAAACATTTGCTCTCCTGAAAGAACCATTTAGCATAGACTCCGGGGAACTTACACCCAGCTTAAAGGTTAAGCGCAAAGTGGTAAATGAAAAATACAAAGATATTATTGAGACGCTTTATAGCTAAAATGGAGATTTGATTTGAAAAAATGGCTGATCGTATCTGCCCTGGCTGCTCTAATCATCTTTTTAGTCTGGTTATCTGGTTTTGGAAAAAAGGTTATTGCCGGTGGGGAAGATATTTTCATCTCACCCAACATAGGACTATTTCAGGTAACGATTACAAGCACAGGTGAGCTTCAGGCAAAAAACTCTGTAGATATTAAAGGGCCTGCAAACGTTCGCAGCGCTCGGATATGGGAGATGAAAATTCATAAAATCGTGCCAGAAGGTACAGTGGTTGACAGCGGAGCCTTTGTTGCAGAGCTGGATAAAAGCGAGCTGGAAAGCAAGATTAAAGATGAGGAGCTCTCCATACAAGAGTTTGAGTCTCGCTTTGAGCAGGTGAAGCTAGATTGCACCCTGACTCTAGCCAATGCCCGAAATGATCTCATAAACCTGAAATATGCATTGGAAGAGCGTCTTTTATATAAAGAGCAGAGCCGCTATGAAGCGCCCTCTGTTGCCAGGCAAGCGGAAATAGATTATGACAAAGCAATACGCAGCCTTCAACAGGCTCGGGAAAACTATGTTACCATGGTTCAGAAAGCCACTGCCCAGATGCGCGAGGCAGAAACAGAATTGCTTATTAAGAAAAAAAGATTGACAGACTACCGGGAGCTAATGAAGGGATTTACTATATTTGCCCCAAAAAGAGGAATGGTCATTTACGCCCGGGAATGGAATGGCCGTCGAAAAACAGAGGGAAGCACCGTCAATGCCTGGGACCCAGTTGTGGCCACTCTTCCAGACCTCACAGTGATGCAGAGCCTAACCTATATCAGCGAAGTGGATATTCAAAAGGTCAGACCAGGTCAAAGCGCCACGCTCCGCCTTGATGCTGACCCTAATAAAATTCTCACAGGAGAAGTAACAAATGTTGCCAATATTGGCGAACAGCTTCCCAACTCAGATTCAAAAGTTTTTGAAGTGATTATAGAAATTCACCAGACTGACAGCACACTTCGCCCTGCTATGACAACCTCCAATGAAATCCTCGTGGCCAGCCTTGACTCCGTTATCAGCCTACCATTAGAGGCAGTGCATGCCAATGATTCACTCACCTGGGTTTACACCCGCAAAGAGAGCAGCCTCCATCGCCGGCAGGTCTTGCCTGGGCTTTCAAATGACACGCATATTCAAATCAGCGGCGGCTTAAAGCAAACCGATAAGGTTTTATTGAATATTCCTGAAGGTGCAGAACAGCTCCCTATCTTGCCTCTACCACTACCATCTGTCCAATGAGCCATAAGCGACCCCTTCCACAAAAAATCCGACTCAATCTATCAATCGCCTTTGGCGCTATTTTTCAAAATAAATTGAGGGCAATTTTAACAAGTCTTGGTATTATTTTCGGAGTCGCTTCTGTTATTGCCATGCTGAGTATCGGAGAAGGTGCCCGCCAAGAGATAATGCAGCAGATGAAACTTTTGGGCGTCAATAATATTGTCATTCAGCCCCTGGTTTTTCAGGAAGAAGGAAATATCATTGAAAATGATAACAATCAAAATAGGAAGCGCCGCCACTCTCCAGGCCTGACGCTTGAAGACGCGGAAAATATTCAGAAAATAATTCCTTTCGTTGATTTTGTTAGCCCCGAGATGGTGCTGGAAACAACAATTATACGTGCCGGCTTCAAGCGCAGCGGTAAATTGGTGGGTATCGGTGAACACTATTTCCAGATGCTCCCTTTTCAACTGCAAAAAGGTCGCTGGTTTTCACCGCGTGATCACGAAAATGCCCGGCCGGTAGCAATTATCGGTTATGGTATCGCTGCCCGATTTTTTCAGGGAGAAGAGCCCCTAGGCAAGCCGATCAAATGTGGCCGTACATGGTTCACCGTTGTCGGTGTTCTAAACCAATGGTCCCTCACTGACAAAGATCTAAGCCGCCTGGGCATTCGAAACTACAATATGGACGTTTATACACCCATTAATACGGCGCTCTTGCGGGTAAAAAACAGAACCCGAATTACACCGGAACTTTTAGTGCAGGCTCGTGAAAATAATGGCAACGAAAAAAATCAGAGTCATCAGATTGACAGGCTCGTCGTCAAAGTCAATGACAGCCGCCATGTGGGGAATGTAACCGAGATAATTAGCCGCCTGCTGCAGCGAAGGCACAATAATCAGGTAGATTTTGAAGTCATTGTACCAGAATTACTTCTAAAACAAGAACAGCGTACCAGACAAATTTTTAATTTTGTCTTAGGCGCTATTGCCTCTATTTCTCTCATAGTCGGCGGCATCGGCATTATGAATATTATGCTGGCCTCTGTCATGGAGCGAATCAAAGAAATCGGCATCAGGCAAGCCCTGGGCGCTACACGGTATGATATTTTACTGCAATTTCTTTTAGAAGCCCTGATGATAAGCATCTCAGGTGGAATAATCGGGCTAATGACCGGCTATACACTCAGTCTCGCCATTGAAAGCAGCTCTGGAATCGTCACAATCATTCGGCCAGCTTCTGTGTTTATCTCATTGACAGTAGCGATGAGTACCGGGCTTGTTTTTGGAATTTTTCCCGCCAGAAATGCAGCCAAATAAGCCCCTATCGTCAGCTAAAGACATGAATGAGATCTCAGTTATCTGAATATTGGTAATTATATGATACAAATTTTTAATATAGAACATAGGCAAGCAATAAAATTCCACGCCAAGCAAAATTTCAAATATATCTACTTAATAAAATGTCAGGATTTTTATGAAAATTTTTAAATACAGCCCTTTAATGCTCATTGGCGTAGTACTTTCAGCTCAGACTATCTCTTTTACAATGGATGAATGTATTGAGCTTGGACGAAAACAGGGGCCGGGAGCCGCTGCGCTGCGCCAGGAACTCGTTCAGATCGAAGCTGATTTTCTGGCAGATGAAGCCCGCTATAAACCTCAGCTCACACTTTCCGGTGAAGCGCCAGGCCTGAATCGCTCAATAAATTCCATTACCCAGCCCGACGGTAGTGTAAAATTTTTACCTCAGAGTCAGATGTATTCATCTCTCAATCTCAACCTGATGCAGCGACTCACCTTTTCTGGTGGCTCTGTATATCTCAGCAGTGGCTTGCGGCGGGTTGACCTTTTTGGCAATACTGATGATTTCTACTATCAAAGCTCACCATTGGTAGCCGGCATAGAGCAGCCCCTTTTTCAAGCCAACGAAAACCGCTACCAGCGAGAACTCAATCGTCGGGACTATGAGCTTAAGAAACGCCAGCTTCTTGATAAGATGCTGCGTAATGACAGGGAAATCATACAAGCCTATTTCGGCGCTGTTGTGGCGGCAATGGAGATGGAAATTTCTAAAGTCAATCTTGCGGTAAATGACAGCATCTATTATCTCTCTCAACGTCGCTATGACGTGGGTCGCATCGCTGAAAATGAGCTTCTGGAAAGCGAACTCGCCAGAATGAATGCACAGCTCAGCCTTTCCACGGCCAGCTCCCGACACGAAATGGCCCTTCTTGAGCTTAAACTAATTTTAGGCCTGACTGAATCCGTCAATTTACATTTAGCCCTGCCACCTGCTTTTCCTAAAATCGAGCTTAATGAAAATGAAGCTGTTTCAAACGCCAGGGAATACAGCCTGCTCCATCTCCAGCATCATCTGTCGCAATTTCAGTATCAATACCGCGTTAAACAGGCCAGAGCTGCACGAAAACCTGATATTACCCTTTCCGCCAGCGCCGGATTTGACCAGACAGCCCAGACTTTTCCTAATCTTTTCCGGAATCTTCTCAACCAGCAGCGACTCACACTGCGGCTAAATATGCCTCTTTGGAATGCTGGAGAACGAAAGGCACGCATTCTGGAAAACCTTGCTATGGAGAAAGCTGCCGATATTCATGCCCGCTACGATGAAGCGCTCTACGACCAACAAATCCGCCACTACATCCGTGAACTGCTGCGACTTCAAAAGCAACTGGAAGTCGCTGCCAGAGCCGACACTATTGCCATCCGCCGCTTCGATGTAGCACGAAACAGATATCTCATTGGGAAAGTTAATATTACATCTCTACTCCTGGCTCAGGAAAGTCAAAACAGTGCCAGAAAAAATTACTACACAAGCCTCCAATTGCTGTGGCTAAGCTATTACGACCTGAAACGCAGCGCCCTCTGGGATTTCGAGCTAAATAAACCTATTACAATAAAATAACGACTGCTTCTACCCTTAGATTCCTGCTTTTTATAGCTGTCTCTGGCCTGCAAATTCCACATATCGACGAATATACCCTCTCTGCACATCTGTCCAAAATAAAACTATTCAATTCGTAAATCTCATTTCTCCGGCTGTTTTAACCCAGGCCTTCACGCCCTGTGAAATATTCTTTCACGGGGTCGGGAAAAAGAAGATTGTGTTTGAAGGCAGAATCTTCCCCGAATTTGTGACAGCCCCGGTCACTGAGCGGAGTGGTATCCTGAGCTTGTCGAAGGGTCGAAGTGCGGTCACTGAGCGGAGTCGAAGTGTTGCTTAATTTGGACCTGTCCGTCCCCTGACAGATCAAGCCAAATTAAGATGAAATAGTATGAGAATACCAGATGTGCTTCTTAGGGTTCCACTAAGAAATATACAATCTTGTTTTGTAACTGATAGTAAATAATTGCTTCACCATCGCATTCCAGATTATTTAGGACAGCAGTGGTTTCTCTGTTATTTTTGAGTTTTTTTCTTTTCTCTGGAAATCTTGAAAAAAACTCATTACTCTGTTTTGAGGAGATAAAGATGTATTGTCCGCTATGTCGTAAAGAGTATGGGAAAAAATTCACTGAGTGCTCAGACTGCGGGGTACCGCTTGTGGATTCCCTAAAAGAGCTGGAGGTTATTCCAGAAGAATTTACTGATGACAATCTGAGCTTCCTGCCTGTCCTGGAGCTTCAAAAAGCCACAGACATAAAACAAGCAAAAGCCATCCTCGACTCCAGACTTATACCTTATTATGTGCAGGAAAAACACCAAACAAAGAGTAAAAACGCGTGTCCCACGATCTTTTGGATTGAAAAATTTTATATCGAGCAGGCAAAAACAGGATTAAAAAAGTTCAAACGATATCTGCTGGATTATTCCGGCAGGGGAACTTTGCCCTGATTGACAATTTTAGTAGCTTGAAACTCATCAGCAAACTTGATTTATGGCTGCATTTGAATTAGATTCACAGCAATATGACCCTGCAGAAAATTCACAATAGCCCGTCTGGCAGACATTCAGACTGGGATCACGAGGGGGAAAAATGAAATTGCCCTGGGGAAAAATACCATATAAGTCTATCACATTGTTAATACTTCCCATTTTGGCAGGCATTACAGGTTGCGATCCAAGACCGGTGAAGGAAAAAAGATTTCAGCCCCCGGTGAGCGCCACCATAGCAGTCTATGATACACTCTATTCTCAGGTCTTGCGTGATGATTACCGATGGCTTGAGGATGGAGACTCACCGGAAACAAAGGCCTGGACAGATGCCCAAAACCGCTATACACGATCCATTTTAGATACGCTTCCACAGCGGGAATTCCTTATAAAACGCTTCACTGAGCTTTTAGGCCAGGAATCTGTCAATCTGCCGACCATTCGCGACAACGCCTATTTTTATACCAAACAGTTGTCTGGAAAAAACCAACGCGTTCTTATACAGAGCAATCCCGATTTCACCGATGAAGAAATTCTCCTGGACCCAAATACAATGCAGGCAGACGGTATCATCAGCATTGACTGGTTTTCTGTCTCGCCTAAAGGGGCTTATATTGCTTACGGACTTTCGGCAGGCGGCAGTGAGCTGAGTACTCTCTATATTTTGGAAATTAACAGCGGTAAAACCCTTTCTGATAGCATCCCTCACACCCGTGCATGTTCCATCGCCTGGCTGCCCGATGAAAGCGCTTTCTATTATACTCGATATCCCCTGCCTGGCACTCGCCCAGACCCGGAGCGTGTCTATTATCGCCACGTATGGTTTCACAAAATTGGCAACGATTACCAAGATGATGAACATATTTTTGGGAAAAATCGCCCTAAAGAAGAGTGGCCCGAGCTGAAAATATCCTCTGATGGACGCTGGCTTTTTCTCATTGCTGAGCTTGTAGGTAATGAAAATGAGCTTCTCCTCCTTGACCGCCAATCAGACAGCGGCTGGCAATCTCTCACCAGAAACCGCAAAGGCAGTTTTATCCCCTATCCCGACAGGGAATATTTCTATATACTGAGCAATTATCACGCTTCAAACTACCGTATTTACAAGGCAGACTATCTAAATC
>DSDE01000038.1 GCA_011049095.1 Fidelibacterota bacterium | reverse complement strand
AGTTTAAGACAGTGATTTTACCTTTATTCAGAAAACTCTGCTGTTTTTACAAACTGCGCCGAGATGAGAGATGCCAATGCCAGAAGAGCTCCCATGAGAAATGTATATCGATAATCAATCATCCAGATGAGCCCACCGGTCACCGGAATGAGCACCGCGGCGATATGATTGATGGTAAAGCCCACGGCCATAGTGGGTGCGATATCGGCTGGGTCGGCAATTTTCTGAAAATAGGTGCGGATGGCTATACTCATATTGAAAAACAGATGATCAAAAATATAGAGCGCCGCCACCATGAGCACTGACTGGGTGAAGGCATAGCCAGCAAAGACAAAAATCAGTCCGGTGTATTCGATGGAGATAACGACTCTTTCACCAAAATAATCTAGCATCCGGCCGATAAGAGGCGCCCAAAACATATTAATAATGCTGTTGATCAAAAAAAGTATGGTAATGGTTTTTACGGAGAATGCAAATTTCTGCACCATAAGAAAGACGGCAAAGGCAGTAAAAATCTGTCGCCGTGCTCCGCTGAGAAAGGTAAGCAAATAGTAAAGCCAATAACGTTTTCGCAAAACCATTTTTTTGCGCTGAACGACTTTGGGCATGAAAAGCGGATATTGCCAGAAACCATATGCCACGGCTGCAATAACCAACAAACCCGCAATGAGATAGATATATTTGTAAGGCAGAAAAAGCAGCAGAATAAGCACAGCCAGAAAGCCGAAAACATCACCAAGGCTGCCATAGCTGCGAACCTGACCCATAAAGCGGGGCAATTCGCTTTTAGGAATGTGCTGCAGCGTCAGGCTCTGGTTTACCGTCTCGAAATAGTGAAAACCCACACTCATCATCAGCACCGTAAATATCAGTCCGCCAAAATCGGGAAAGAAGCCGGTGAGCAAAATGCCCAGACCCATAAGCGCCAAACTAAGAAAGGCCAGATACTGCTCTTGAATAAAGATGATGACAAAGATTACCAGCAGCGCCAAAAAGCCGGGAACCTCCCGCACCGACTGAATAATGCCCATTTGTGCTGCATTGATACCCGCCACTTCCACGGCAAAATTATTAAAAACTGAGCGCCACATCTGATGACTCATAAAACTCACCATACTGAGCATAATCAGCATAGAGCGGATTCGCCGCCCATCGCTGCCGCTCTCTTCATATACCGGAAACAGAAAATTCCGCAGCATCATAAAATTTCTCACGGTAAAATTTAATCATTTTATTCGTGCACTAGCCTTAATTTCTGCTGTCTGCTTTCTAGCCTCTTGAAATAATGCTGGAGCTTTGAGCGAAAGAATGTAAATTTTGCCCAATAAATAAGGAGATAATTATGAAACCCGGAACCATACTGAAAGCTTTCCTGATGCTCTGCCGCCTCTATGGGCTCAGCTTTATGGCGATTTCGAAATCAATTTCAATGAAAATTCACTGACTGAGACTAATTTCTACTATGGCAGCGAATGTCTGCGTACGAAAGCTTTCTCCTTTATGGATTATGACCTTGAAAATGGCGGAAATTTTAAACTGCAGATAAACCAATTTCATAAATGATCATAATTGAAATACCATGTGACAAAAATTATGTTAAGACCCGGCTTTAGTCGGGAGGAAAAAACGCTTCCCAAAAATCTCTAACGGTTTTAAGCGTTTGAATTTCAACCTTGCTGATCCATTAAAAAACGTTTTTCACGTTCTCTTTAAAAATTCGGCTGAAGCTTTTCACTTTCTCGCTCATCTCATTTTCTCTTTTTTGGAAAACTTTTGATAGAGCTTGATAATACCAGGCTTGTTTATCCTTGCTGTGATTGAAGCGGCTCCAGAGCTTGTCACCCAGCTTGGAGAAGTCAGCTCGAATTGCGCTGATATTATCAAGCTTATCAGCCAGGGAGACAATGAGTACGTCCATCGGCGCTTCTTTTTCCAGATAGCTGATGGGATGCTCTTTTCGCCTTTTCCATGAGGCTTTTTTATCTGTCTGTGGCTGGAGCGCATCTGCTTCGGTGGCGCCTTTCACCGCTTCGGCCACTCGCTGGCCAAATCTGACTTCAATTGTTTCCAGGGTGACTTCTGTATCTGCCATCACATCATGGAGAATGGCCGCTGACATTAGCGCTTCATCTTCCGTCATCTCATACACATTCTTCATTGTATTCATTAGGTGGCTGAAATAGGGGAGCTTTGTCCCTTTGCGATATTGTCCATGATGAGCTTTGTCGGCAAATTCGATGGCTTCAAAAATCATGTTTTTCCTTTTTAAAAAATTAGAATCACAAATAAAAATTAGCGCCAATTACCAGGCGGCTGGAAGCATCATTCACTGCAGCATCCAGCTCGAGAATAAGGGTCATTTTTTTGCGAAAGGCCATCTCGCCGCCGACAAAAAGCCACATTGGCACGAAGATAGCGTCTCCCAGTTCCAGATCAGTATCAAGACCAGCAAAGAGTGTAATGTCACGGTTCAGGGAAGAGCTGAAATTGAGCGTGGCATCAAGGCCTGCACCGCCGGTCAGATGAGCGCCGCCACTAAATGAAATCATAGGTTTGCTGCTGCGCATGATTTTTTCCACATCAAAACCAAGATAGCTATTTCCGCCGCCAACAGCAAGCTGAGCCCGAAGGTCCATCCCTTTTTTCAGGCCATAGCCGCCATCAAAAAGCAGAGCCAAATTAAAGCCATCTGAGATAAGAGGATATACACCAACAGACATTTTCCCGACTTTCAGTGTGCTGGCCGTATTGACAACTTGAGCTGAGAGCGGGGTGAGCAAAGCAAGAAAAATTAATAGCAGCAGTGTTCTTTTCATTAAGCCTCCATTTTTAAAGAATATATATTGATTTACTCCAGTAAAGCAAGGAAACACATAAGAAAAAGCTTGTTAATGAAAAATGCCCTGGCCGAAAAGAAGATTGGGTCAGCAAATATTTTCATAAATCGATTTTTTTCAGCAAATATTATCAATACTTTTAGCCTGCTGATGGGGAAGGAAAAATGACATCCGATTATCAAAATACAAGTTCCAAAGAGGGCTTTGCCGCAAAACACAGCCTTGCCCGTTACCTTTTTACTGTCAGCAGCTTAATGGTTCTTGTTTCCGTCATAATGATCGCCCTCGTGTGGGCTTGGTTTGAAATATCATATTTCACCAGTTGGAGTCAGCGCACCCTGAAAAATGAGATGCACACAGTCCAGGAGATGCTAATCAAAGAAACTCGAAAAGCCAAAGATTATATCAATGGAATGATCGTCTCGGCAGATAGTCTGATGCGCATTGACTTGCAGCATCGGGTCCGTGAAGCCCATGATATCGCCAGCCATCTGGAGCTTTTTTACAGAGATGTTTTGCCGGAAGACGAAATCAAAAGACTCATTATTGAAGCGCTGCGACCTATTCGCTTCAATGATGGCTTGGGGTTTTATTTCATCATTGATGCAGATGAAGTTTACCAGCTTTACCCAACCCATGTCTATTCTGAAGGCCTGTCTTTGCGCAGCATCCAGGGAGAGCTGGGTTCTCACATCATTTCCAGTATGCTTATAAATACACGGCAATACGGCGAGGTTTATCATAACTATCGCTGGCTCAGGCGGCAGGGCGATACGCATTATTATGACAAAACGGCGGCATTGATTCATTTCAAACCCTTTGACTGGGTGATTGGCACCAGCGGATATAACGAAGATTTTTTAGAAAAATTACAGGCGGAAGCTTTAAGCAACCTGGAGAAAATGCGCTTTGGCGGCGATGGCTCTATTTTCGCTGGTCAGCTTGACGGCATCAGCCTGGGTGGCGCCACTAAAGGACAAGACCTTAGTGAGCTTACCGACGAAAATGGTGTGCCCATCATTAAGGAGCTTATTGCCGCTGCCCAAAAAGGCGGCGCTTTTGTGCGTTATGTCGTTCCGCCCCTCACAGTGATGGAGCCCAGGGCAAAGCTTTCCTATGTGGAGTCTGTAGAAAAATGGAAATGGTATCTGGGAGCGGGAATATACATTTATCAGATTGAGGATCAGATCGCAGCCAAACGTCTGGAAATGAAAGAAAGGCTGAACAGACAATTCTTTTTACTGGCTTTAGTACTGGTTCTTACCATTGCCATAGCTATGGCTATCGGCTACTATTACCGGGAAAAGCTGGAAAAGAGCGTGGCGGCCTTTACTAATGATTATCTGCTTGCTGCCCACTTAGAAAAAGAGCAGCTTATCAAAAGCGAAAAGTATGACTTTCTCGAATTTCAGCAGCTTGCTGAAATGGCTAACCGCACCTTTCAAAAACTCAAAACCCTGCAGAAGAATGAGCAGGAAAGCAAAATTCGTTATCAGGCAATGTTTGAAAATGCCGGCGATGCCATACTCGTGATCCAGGGCGGTCGCTTTATTGAATGCAATCCCAGAGCGCTGCAAATTTTCAAAGCTTTTCCAGAAGAGATTCTGGGAAAAAGACCCGATGAGCTTTCACCGCAAGAGCAGCCAGATGGTGAAAAGAGCCGCGAAAAGGCCGAAAAGATTATTCAGAAAGCCTTAAATGGAGAAAGACAAATTTTTGAATGGATGCACAGACGCTCAGGAGGAAGCAATTTTCAGGCAGAGGTCATACTTAATGATTATTCCATTGGCAATGAAAAATATATTATCACAATCTTGCGGGATATTTCAGAGCGTAAACAGGTGGAGATGGAGCTGGCAAAATACAGAAGCCATCTCGAAGAGAGAATTCATCAGCGATCACAAGAGCTGAAAGAAGCTCGTGAGGAGCTCATTCGTCACGAGAAATTGGCCATTCTCGGTCGCCTTACCGCCACTGTCGCACACGAAATCCGCAATCCTCTGGGAACGATCCGCACCGCCCTCTTTGCGGTTAATGATATCATAGGAACAACAGATGAAAAAAGACTGCAGCGGGCTTCTATATTGGCAGAAAGAAATATACGCCGCATAGACAATATCATCGAAGAGCTTCTGGATTACAGCAAAAAACGCATCATAGTCCGAAAAAAAACAAATATGGACAAATGGCTGAGAAATCTAATTGAAGAATTTGATTTTGCTGAAAACATTATTGTTCAAACAGAATTAATTACCGGTGCGTATTGCTGTATAGACGGTGAATATTTTCGGCGGGCACTTATAAATCTGCTGCAAAATGCCCAACAGGCTATGGCAGAAGCCGCCGCAAAGGGCAATATTTTAAGTATAATCAGCCAAGCCGATGAAAGGGAGTATCAGCTTATCATTCGGGATTCCGGAACCGGAATCAGTCCGGATATTATGGAAAAACTCTTTACACCACTATTCAGCACCAAAAGCTATGGCATTGGACTAGGCCTGGCCATCGTGAAAGATATTATTCTTGATCATCACGGCCAGATAAGCTTTCAAAACCATCCCCTCGGTGCAGAGGCGCTGATTATTCTGCCGACAGCCATTAGCAGCCCAGGAGAAAGCAGCGATAAACCTGCAGAGGATAGATTAGACAGAGAGGAAAAATGATTCATATCTTAATTGTTGATGATGACTTCGATTTTGCCGACAGCCTGGCCATGGTTCTAGAGAGCAAAGGATACCGCACAACAATCGCCAATTCAGGAGAAAAGGCCATTGCTCTCAGCGACAGGCATCATTTTGATGTGGCCTTTATTGACGTGCAGCTCAATGGAATGAACGGCCTCGAGAGCTATTTGGAAATCCGGCGTCGTCTGCCCGCTGTCAAAACATTTTTGATGACCGGATATAGCATAGAGCATCTCTTGCTACAGGCCGCCAGAGAAGGGGTGACAGATATTCTCCGCAAACCCCTGGATATGAATGCACTCCTGAATCGGCTGGAAAATCTAAGCAGTGGCATCATTCTCATTGCCGACGATGACCCTGATTTTCTCCAAAGTCTGGAAAATGTGCTGAAACGCAACGGAAAAATTGTAATAAGCGCCTCAAATGGTCAGCAAGCTTTAGATAAATTACGAACGCAGCATGTGGACCTTCTCCTGCTGGATTTGCGAATGCCAGTTTTGGATGGAATCGAAACCTATCAGAAATTACGGAAAGAAGGCTTTACACTCCCCGTTATAATGACGACAGCCTATTCAATCGAAGCAGACCGTCTTAATGATGAAACGCAGGATATCTGGTTTAGGCAGATCCTCCATAAACCTTTCAACCCGGAAAAACTGCTTCAGCTTATTGAAGAGGCAAAAGAGCGACAGGAAAGCGAGGAAAGAAGCCAATGATTTTAGAAAAACGTGTGCTGATTGTTGATGACGATGAAGATTTTGCCCTGATTCTCACCGATGTTTTAGAATCCCGAGATTATACAGTCAAATCTGCCGGAAATGCAGCAAAAGCTATTGAGCTTTGCAGGGGATTTAAGCCCGATGTGGCCCTCCTTGATATTCGCATCGGAAAAGACAATGGCATCGACATCATCCAGCCGCTGAAAGAGATGCATCCGGCTCTGATCTGTGTGATGATGACTGCCTACAGCGGCACAGACAACGCCGTTTTAGCGCTGCGCCAAGGCGCCTATGACTATTTGAGAAAACCTCTCGAAACACAGGAGCTGCTGCACACATTAGAACGCTGCTATGAAAAAATCTGTCTCCAAAAAGAGAAACAGCATACTGCCAATGCCCTCCTGCAAAGCGAAAAACGACTGGAAATGGTTATGAAAGCCGCAGCTATCGGTCTCTGGGACTGGGACCTGGACACTGGGGAGGTCCTTTATGATGAAAATTGGCTGCAAATGACAAATCTGCCTTTCAAGGCCATAGAAAAAGGCCTGGAGCATACTCTGAAACTTATGCATCCAAATGATTTGCAAAGAATCAAGACAGGGCTTGTAAACCATCTGAAAGGTGAGTCTCCCTACTTTGACGTTGAGTACCAAATGCAGGACAGAAATGGAAACTGGCTATGGATATATACCAGAGCTATGAGCTTAGACCGCGATGAAAATGGGTGGGTTCATCGTGTGGCAGGCAGCCATATGAATATTACCGATAAAAAAAAGGCCGAGCTTAAAGCCAATGAGCTGCAAATTCAACTCCAACATTCTCAGAAGATAGAAGCTATTGGCGCATTGGCCAGCGGCATAGCCCACGACTTTAATAATATCCTTACTGTCATTAACGGCCAGGCGGAATTGTTGAAACAGATCAGCAGTGATGATGACCCAAACAGACCTTTTTATGAAGAAATACTACAGGCAGGAGAAAGAGGCTCAGCCCTAACCCGCCAGCTCCTTGCCTTTAGCAGAAAAGACATTGTGGAACGAATGGTTTTTGATGTCAGCAGCCTCATTCGCGATATGAAAAAGATTATTTTTCGGCTGATTGGAGAGGATATTATCATTGAAACCGAGCTGCCTGATATGCCAGTCTATGTCGAAGCCGATCCGGGACAAATTGAGCAGGTCGTACTCAATCTCATTCTCAATGCCCGTGATGCTGTTCGGGAGGCTGAGCACCCTCGCGAAGAGCCTCGTATTCATATTCGATGCCGCCTAACAGAAGATGCAATAGGCAAAAACCCAAAAATCTGCATCGAGGTCGCTGATAATGGGATTGGAATTTCCCCTCAAGACCAGAAAAAAATATTTGAGCCCTTTTTTACAACAAAAAGCAAGGGCAAGGGAACCGGATTGGGTCTGGCCACCGTCTTGAATATTGTCGAGCGCTACAAAGGAAATATCGAGGTGAAAAGCGAGCCGGGCAATGGTACGGTTGTATCTGTATTTCTGCCTGCCATATCTGGTGACATAAAATCCGCGCTGCCATCTCAGTTAAAGCAAACAGAGTTAAAAGGGTCTGAATGGGTCTTTATCGTTGAAGATGACGACAGTGTCAGGCTTTTTGCAGAAAAAGCCCTGATGATGCAAGGCTATAAGGTCATCAGCGCGGCACACGGGAAAGATGCCCTGAGTAAACTGGAAAAGCTCAGCACGATGCCCGATATCCTTTTTACTGATATTGTGATGCCGGGGGTCAGCGGTTTTGACTTGGCTGAAAAAGTCCATGATAAATATCCTGACTGCAAAATACTCCTGACTACTGGCTATACCAATATGGACAATCTGAACCACAATGGCTATCCTATTTTATCTAAACCTTATACCGTTGATAAGCTCCTGAGGCAAGTCCGTAAATTACTTGATGATGAAGCGCTATAGTTTTTAGTCTGATTGAATATTATGCAAATCAGCTTTGTTTGGAATCAAATCAAATAAAATGTAAATTCTCAAGGTCTTCGGGGCGGGGTGAATGTCCCCACCGACGGTGAAAGCCCGTGAGTCTGTCACCAGGCAGACAGAGTCTGTGAAATTCAGACGCCGACGGTAAAAGTCCGGATGGGAGAAGACATAAAACGCCCTGAGTCAAAACGGGGTTTTTTGTTTGATTGATGATCAATACTATATGCATCGCGCCCTTGAGCTGGCCAGACGTGGCGCTGGATTGACAAGCCCAAATCCGATGGTGGGGGCTGTCATTGTGAAGGGTGGCAAAATTATTGGTGAAGGCTGGCACGAAAAATTTGGAGAAGCCCATGCTGAGGTCAATGCCGTGAAAAAAGCGGTGGCACCGGTTTCTGGTGCCACGATTTATGTCACCCTGGAGCCCTGCTCTTATCATGGCAAGACCCCTGCTTGCGCTCCGATGCTGGTTCGGGAAGCTTTTCGTCGTGTCGTGATAGCTGTGCGGGACCCCAACCCGAAAGTCAGTGGCGCCGGGATAGAGATTCTCAAGCAAAATGGTATAGAGGTGACAGAGGGGATTGAATCAAAACTTGCTCGTCAGCTCAATCAGCCATTTTTTAAAGCGATGCAAGTTTCCTTACCCTATCTGATTCACAAATCAGCCGTTACCATCGATGCTTTTATTGCAGATAGCCAGGGCCAGTCAAAATGGATATCCTGCGAAGAGTCCCGCCGAACCGTTCACCAGCTCAGAGCAGAAGCAGATGCTGTTTTAGTGGGTGTCAACACCGTTCTTGCTGATGATCCTGAGCTGACGGTGCGTCTGATACAGGGGCGCAATCCTAAAAGAATCATCGCTGATCCCAATTGTCGTACGCCATTCAACGCAAAAATGGTGCAGACCGCCTCAGAAGCGGAGACTTTTATTATTTCTCGCGAAAAAAGCTGGCGTCATTCTCCGCTGAAAAATTCACCGCTGATTCCTCTTCTTTTTGAAGGTGAAATGATTCCTTGGGATGAGATGCTCAAAACAATTCTGCAGCAAGGCATTCAGTCTATTCTTGTGGAAGGTGGTGCCATTCTCCAGAGCAGCCTTATCGCAGCGGGACATCTTGACAGGCTGGAGCTTTTTATTTCTCCTAAAAGTATAGGCAAAGGTCATCGAATGATGCAGTTTTTAGAAAAAAAGATGGGCGAAGCTGATGCCGGTATCCATAATACCTGGAAAGTTTCAGGTGAAGACGCCCATTTGTCAAGCACATACAGAGTGTATTAGATGTTTACCGGTATTATCGAAGAAACAGGAAAAATTTTCCAGATTCAGCAAAAAGGCAGCCACTGGCAGATTGAAATTGCTGCAAAATTAGTTTTAGAAGGGACAAAAGCCGATGATTCCATCGCCGTCAATGGCGCTTGCCTGACTGTAACAAGTCTCAAGGAGCGATCATTTACTGTGGAGGCTGTCTCAGAAACAATTCAGCGCAGCACAATTAAAAACTGGAAAAGCGGACAGAGCGTCAATCTGGAAAGAGCGCTTCCTGCAAGTGGCAGGTTGGGCGGACACTTTGTCCAGGGACATATTGATGGCATCGCTTATTTAGAGAATATTAATGATCTTGGCACAAATCGTGAGCTGACTTTCAGGGCTGAGGCGGAGTGGCTGGAGCTTATTGTAGAAAAAGGCAGCATTACACTGGATGGCATCAGCCTCACAGTGGCAAAACGGGATCCGCAAAGCTTCACCGTGGCCATTATTCCACATACTTTGCAAAAATGCACCTTGAATAAGTGGCGTGTTGGTCAAGCCGTAAACATTGAAACGGATATTTTAGGAAAATATATAAAGCAAATGCTCGATGCTCAAAAGAGATCATTGAATAAAGAAACCTTAGCGAAATGGGGATACCGCTTGTGAGTGAAAATATGAATACGATACAAGAAGCTCTCGAAGAGCTGAAACAGGGAAAAATGATTATTGTGGTTGATGATCCTGCGCGAGAAAACGAAGGAGATATCATTCAGGCTGTCCAGTATGTCACCCCGCGGGATATTAATTTTATCACGAGGGAAGCGCGGGGGCTTCTATGTGTAGCCATCGATGACAAAATCGCCGAGCAATTTGACCTTAAGGAAATGGTCAGCGATAATACGTCCCTTCACACAACAAAATTTACAGTTTCGGTGGATGCAATTAGGGGCACCAGCACCGGTATTTCAGCTTCCGATCGGGCTATCACCCTGCGGACTCTTATTGACCCTGATGCTGGCGCTGCCGATTTGGCCAGGCCAGGCCATATTTTCCCCATAGTTGCCCGGCAAGGCGGTGTTTTGCGCCGTGCCGGACACACGGAAGCCGGAGTGGACCTCTGCCGCCTGGCCGGTTTATCTCCCGCGGCGGTGATGTGTGAAATTCTCAATGAAGACGGCACAATGGCCAGAGTTCCTGATCTTATGAGTTTCGCCGAATCCCACCAATTAAAAATTGTCACTATTTCAGACCTCATCAAATTTCGAAGACAAAATGAAAAATTGGTCCGTCGCCTGACCACTGTGGATTTTCCCAATGAATTTGGCCATTTCCGTCTGACGCTTTATGAAGATATCATCACGTTGGAATCGCACCTGGCCATCAGCATGGGAGACCTGAGTGGTGAAGAGCCTGTCTTGGTTCGAGTGCATAGTGAATGTCTTACAGGGGATGTCTTTGGCTCAGCCCGCTGCGATTGCGGCGACCAGAAAAATTTTGCCCTGGAGAAAATTGCAGAAGAGGGACGAGGCGTTTTTATCTATTTGAAGCAGGAAGGGCGCGGTATTGGCCTAAAGCACAAAATAATGGCCTATGAGCTTCAAGAGCAAGGATATGATACAGTAGAAGCCAATCACCAACTGGGCTTCAAGTCTGATTTACGGGAATATGGCGTCGGCGCACAAATGTTGGTTGATCAAGGCGTGAAAAAGATGCGCCTGATGACCAATAATCCCAAAAAACTTGTGGGGCTGGAAGGGTACGGTTTGGAAATCACAGACCGCGAGCCCATAGATATTCCGGCAAAGCCCGATAATCAGAAATATTTAGAAACAAAAAAGATAAAAATGGGCCATTTATTACGATCAATCTGAAAAGGAGAAAGAGATGAAAAGCTATGAAGGAAAATTATCGGCAAAAGGCTTACGCCTGGGTATAGTCATCAGTCGCTTCAATGACCTTATCACTAAAGAGCTTCTAAGCGGCGCAGAAGACTGCTGGATTCGGCATGACGGGCTGCCTTCTGATCTGGAAATCACCTGGGTCCCCGGCGCTTTTGAAATACCAGTGACCGCCGAGCTGCTTTGCAAAAAGAAAAAATATGATGCAATTGTCTGTCTGGGGGCAGTAATCCGGGGGGGGACGCCCCATTTTGATTATGTGGCCAGTGAAGTTTCCAAAGGTGTGGCTCAAGTCTCTATGCATAATCAGATGCCGGTAATTTTTGGCGTCATCACCACCGATAATATCGAGCAGGCGCTGGAAAGGGCCGGCACAAAAAGCGGCAACAAAGGGTGGAATGCCGTTCTCAGCGCCATCGAGATGGCAAACCTTTTCAAAAATCTGCAATAGGAACAACAATTTTTTCATAATTTAACTCTGCCTGCCTATGAAAAAAGGTAAGAGAAGGAGTCAAATATGTTTTCGAAAAAATTAAGCCGATTTCTCATTCTGGCTTATGCGTTGAGCTGGATTATTGCTGCGATATTATATCTGAGCGGTTTGTACACAAATAAGCTTGCCGCTTCACTGGCTCTGGGGCTCTATATGTTGATGCCGGCTGTGGCAGTAATTATTCTCGAGAAAAAAGTGTATGGCAAGCCGCTTAAAGATACAATGGCGCTCCGATTCTCCTGGAATGGCTGGTGGTGGCTGGCCTGGCTGAGCCCCGTGTTTTTTGCCCTGGCCGTCTTGGGTGTAAATCTGACCTTTCCAAATATTCACTATTCACCAGATATGGCAGGTATCTTTGAGCGTTTTGCAGATATGCTCAGCCCAGAACAGCTTGAGGAGATGAAAAATCAGGAGCTGCCGCTGCATCCGTTTTGGCTTACGCTCATTCAGGGGCTTATTGCCGGCATCACCTTGAATGCACTTATGGCTTTAGGCGAAGAGATGGGCTGGCGAGGATTTTTATATCGGGAGTTTCACCAGCTCTCTTTTGGGAAAGCAGGTATCATCATGGGAACGCTTTGGGGCCTCTGGCATGCTCCCATTATATTGAAGGGTCATAATTATCCTCAACATCCCGTGGCCGGTGTCTTTATCATGATTCTTTGGTGCATTTTTCTCACGCCGGCTCATCTTCTGCTTCGCGCCAAGGCGAAAAGCGTTATCGCCCCGGCTATTTTACATGGCACAATTAATGGCACTGCCGGCCTGCCATTGATTCTCATTGCCGGTGGAAATGATCTGACCACCGGTGCGACCGGTCTCCCCGGTTTTATCGTGCTGCTTATCATCAATAGCATCATTTTTGGAATATGGAGTCCTAAATTATCCCTGGCAAAACTGGAAGCAGGAGAGAGTTAAAGCTGATTATTCAATTTACACTGTGATATAATCATGCAGTTTTTGGATATTTTCAATAGAATAAGTAAAATATCCCTTGATGAAAAAGAGAGATCACCCGCTTTTATACAGCTTTGCTCTGCTGCTCATCCTGAGTGGAACACTTTTATCTGAGGACTTTAATGCCGGGGCTATGCACTCACTGGACAGTCTGGTTT
>DSDE01000415.1 GCA_011049095.1 Fidelibacterota bacterium | reverse complement strand
GCTGAGAGCTGCCCACAAAGCTGAGCGAAATGGTGTGACAATTCAAATCAGTGATGATTATGAAAAATTTTATGCTATTCTAAAAAAAAACCTGAAAATCCGTCATAATGTGCAGCCAACTCACAGTTTGGAAGAGCTAAAATTGCTGGCGGCGCTCTATCCTGAAAGTATTCGTCTTTACGCTGCGATGCTGCAGGAGACGATGATTGCCGGGGTGGTGATCTTTGATGCTAATCCGCAGGTGACTCTGGCTTTTTACATCAGTCACGATGAAGCGTATCAGGAGTATCGCGCCGTTAATTTACTTTTTCGGGAACTGATTGCCGATAGTATCAAGCGTCGCTTTCGCTATCTCGATTATGGTATTTTCACCGTTAATATGGAGCCTAATTTTGGCCTTGCCCGCTTTAAGGAGTCTTTTGGCAGCAGCGGTATTTTTCGCGACACGCTGGTTATAGATTTATGAGCAGCGACGTCCGTCGTCTGGGAAAACACACAGCAGTTTATGGGGCCGGCTATGTAGTGACCCGGATGATTCCCTTTTTTCTGCTCCCTTTTTATACCCATCACATAAATCGGGCTGATCTTGGTGTTGTCGGCTTGATTTATGCCGCCGTCGGTTTTATGAATATTATTTACCACTATGGTCTCGACAGCGCCTTTCTTCGCTTTTTTTCTAAAAAAGAGAGTCCCTATCGGCCAGAGCAAGTCTTTAGCACCGCGCTGATATCTCTTTTTTTCACCGGAATATTTTTCACTGCGATACTTTATGGCGGCGCCAGTTTTGCCAGCCGGCTGCTGCTCCAGGATGACGCTTATGCTGTTCATATTCGCTGGGCAGCGCTGGTTCTCTTTCTCGATACACTGATAAATATTCCGCTTCACTATTTGCGGATGGTGAATAAGCCGCTTCATTTTACTACCGTCAACCTGCTGAATGTGACGGTTAATTTTGTAATGAATATTATTTTTATCCGCTATCTGCATAAAGATATAGAGTATGTTTTTATCAGCAATCTTATTGCATCGGCCTTTACCTTGCTGCTGCTTTCGCCGCTGGTGGTGAAAAACTGGCAGGGCAAACCGCCGCCGGGTCTTTGGAAGGCTCTTGTGCGTTTTGGACTGCCATTTATCCCTGGCGGACTGGCTTCGATGGTGATGGAGCTTATCGGTCGTTATATGCTGAAGTGGTACACGGACCTGGACACTGTTGGGCTCTATTTTGCCGGATACAAGCTGGGAATCTTTATGCTGGTGGTGATTACGGCTTATAAATTTGCCTGGCAGCCCTTTTTTCTCAATAAGGGGAATGATCCTGACGCGCCGCAGCTTTTTGCCCGGATTATGAACTATTTTCTGGCCCTCTTGCTGCTTCTTTTTTTGGTGGTAAGCTTTTTTATTCATGAAATCATAACCTTTGAGCTTTTTGGCATAAGCTTTTTTGGTAAGGATTACTGGGGAGCCGAGCCGGTTGTGCCCATTGTATTGGCAGCCTATATTTTTCTCGGTATCTATATGAATTTTCTGCCGGCAATCTATTTTTCCGAAAGAACGGGTGTGATTCCCATCATCAGTGGATCGGCAGCCCTTGTGAATGTGGTTTTCAACATGCTTCTGATTCCCCGAAGCGGGATGCTGGGTGCAGCTTGGGCTAGCTTTATTGCTTATGCCTGGATGGCCTTTTTTACTTTTTTTCTAACTCATAAATGGTATCCTGTTCCCTATCAATGGAAAAAACTGGCGGGTATGACTGCCTCTGCGTTGCTGATATTTTACTTGAGAATATCAATTTTTCCAGAATCACTGCTCTTTCGTGCCGGATTAATTCTTCTTTTTGTCACAAGTCTTTTTTTGCTGAATATCATTTCCCCAAAACAATTGCGGGAGCTAAAATAATGATTATGTATCAAAGGATTGTTTTAGCGACAGTGACTCATAACGTCAATGATGACAGGGTTTTTTACCGTGAAGCGCTGAGCTTGAAGGCTATTGCTGATCAGGTTTTCGTGGTGGGCGTCGGTGAAAAAGGCTGGCGTATTGATAAGGATGGCATCACCCGGATTCAGCGTCCTTTTATCGGTTGGCGCAAGACTATTGCTGATGTGCAAGCTGTCTTGGATGAGTTGAATCCTGATATTCTTCACATTCACGAACCGCATTTGCTCTCCGTTGCCATCACCTTCAAAAAGAAAAAGGGAATTTCGGTTATTTATGATGCTCACGAAGATTATGCTGGCATTGTGAAGATTTTCAGCCACCGGAATCCCTTGCGCCGACAAATTGTCGCTAAATTGCTTAGCTTCTGGGAACGCTGGTATGTGCCCAAAATGGATGCCGTTATCACAGTGACACCGCAGCTTGTGAAGCATTACCAAAAGCTTAATAAAAATATCATAGAGCTTCGCAATTATCCCCGTGAAGCAGGCAAAAACCGCGATGAAACAGCAATCCGACAAATCAATAACTTTGCCGATGGGCGTTATGTCATCGGCTATGTGGGGCAGGTGGCCAGGCCCCGCAATTTGGAATGGCTTTTTGAAACGGTGCAGAACTTGAATGCTATGGGTTTTCCTGCGGTGGGTGTAATTATCGGTCCTGCCGCGCCTGACGATCGCTCTTATTATTTGGACCTTTTTACCAATGTAGCAGGGCGCTTTCTGTACCTGCCAGCCATAGATCACGCAGCTATTCATTTGGTCATCAAAGAGACTTTCCACATCGGCTGGTCAGTTTTGCCTTATCACGAAATTTTTAAAACGAGTTTGCCCAACAAAATTTTTGAATATTTACAGGCTGGCGTTCCCTTTGCGGCCTCAGCTTTGGAGAATCTAAAGACTTTGCTTGGGCATAGTGAAACAGGCCTCATCTTTGAGCAGCCGGACCCCAAAAATATGGCACAGAAATTGGCGGAACTTCTGGAAGATACGGAACGCTATGAAAAAACAAAACAGAAAGCCGAAAGCCTATATAAGAATCTGTTTCGCTGGGAAAAGGAAGCGGTAAAGCTGGTGAACCTATATAAGGGTTTTAAAAAAACTAAATAACAATCGGAGGGAACATGCGCTCTTTTACACTGCATATACCAACCCGTTTCGTTTTTGGAGATGATAATCTTGATCGGGCCGGCAAAGAAATCAGGCCGCTGGCAAAAAAAGTTTTGGTCGTCTGTTCATCAGGAAGCGTGGTGCGGACAGGAATTTTAAAGAGACTGATAAGATCATTGGAAGTGAATGGAATCATTGCCGATGTTTATGATCAAGTGATGCCAAATCCGCGGGTTTCGATGGTTGATAAAGGCGGCAAACTTGCGGCTGACCTAAAGGTAGAAGCTGTAATTGGTTTCGGTGGCGGCAGCGCGATGGATGCAGCCAAAGGCGTGGCAATTGTTGCGGCAAACGGAGGATCTATCTGGGATTATGTTCATACCAACGGGATGGCCAATCATTCTCTGCCGGTGATAGCCATTCCTACACTTAGCGCCACTGGTTCTGAGGGTAATGCTTTTGGCGTGGTGACCCATGATGAATCAGCTCAGAAAATTTCATTTATTTCTCCAGCAGTAAAGCCAGTGCTGTCAATAATTGATCCGAAGCTGACGATGAGTGTGCCGGAGGATTATTTTCGGGATGGAGTCGTAGATGTAATTGCCCACAGCATCGAAGCCTATATCAGCAGCAAAGACTATGCGCCGCTGAATGACCGCTTTTCTCTGGCGCTCATTAAAACAGCTGTGGAAATGGGTGAGAAAATCCTTCTTGAGCCTGAAAACAGCGAATATCGCGGCGTTTTTGCATGGACGGCAATGATGGCGCTCAATGGCATTAATGACGCCGGACGTGAAGGTCCCTATCCGGTACATACACTGGAGCATCCCCTTAGCGGGAAATATGATCTTTCTCATGGTCGGGGGCTCGCGCTTTTATTGCCTCGCTATCTCCGTTATTTTCAGGAGGATAAAGCTGAGAAAATCATAGCTTTTGGCCAGGCTGTCTTTGATAGCTCGATTCAAAATGCCGGTGAAGCGCTCACTGCTTTCGAAAGCTGGCTCGAAAAATTTCAACGCCGGCTCACTTTTCAAAGTCTGAATATTCCCCAAAATGATATTCCGGCGCTGACGGATATGGTTTTTGAAATGATGGCTAACCGGAAGGGAAATATTTCCGGTCCGCGGCAAATGAATCGGGATGATGTCACTGCTATTTATCTTAAATGTTTAACATAATATATTCGAGAAATGACAGACAAAAAAATTAAGCTTGCCATTTTAGGTGGAATCATTGGCCTGATGCTGATGCTTACTATCTTTATCTATCGACTTGCTGTGAATATTAACATTCCCAGAATAGAATTTGCCGAATCGGAGTCATTGCCGAACATCGCCGAGAATAAGCCCCTCATCTGGTTTGGTGTGATTTCCCGCTATAATCCTCAGATGATTTATAAAGGTTATCAGCCGCTTATTGATTACCTTAGTGAACACACGCCTTATCGTTTTGAACTGCGGCTCAGCTCTGATTATGAAGAGAGCGTTCGGCAGCTTGAGAGGGGTGAAGCGGACCTGGCTTTTTTAGGCAGTCTTATTTATGCCCGCCGCCGTCAACTTTCTCATTTGCAGTGCATTCTCAAGCCGCTGAATCGTGATGGTGAGCCGCTTTTTTATTCTGCGCTGATTAGCCGTATTGATAGTCCAGTAAAAGCGCTGAGTGATTTGCGTGGCAAGCGCATTGCTTTGCCTTCCCGCCATTCCTGGAGCGGCAACTGGCTTTTGGACACTTTGCAAAACAGTGGAATCGCTGTGACAGAGTTGGGCAGAATAGATTATTTTCCCTATCATCACACGGTGCTATATCAGGCGCTGCGCGGCGATTATGATGCCGGCGTTGTCAAAGACCGTGTCTGGCGTGAATATTCTGGCAAGGATATGCGGGTGATAATGCTCAGTGATGCAGTACCAGGATCGCCAATCGTTGTGCGCAAAGGAGTGGATGATGCCCTCGTCCTGGCGGTAAAGAAGGCCTTACTGGCTATTGACTCACAAAAACCGGCATTTCAGCTAATGCTCTCAGATTGGGATGAAGAGTTTCGTAATGGTTTTGCGCCGGCCAATGATTCTGATTACGATGGGCTGGAGTTTCCCGTTGCTCAAAAGGCAGACGCCGATGAAGATTGATTTTTCCCAAAGGCTGGGGCTGCGGCTGCGTATCACGCTGACGGTGGGGCTGCTTATTTCGGTTTTGATGGCAGCAGTCTCAATTAGTATTATTTTTACCTGGCGTTCTATGATTCTCCAAAATGAGCTAAAAAGCGCCCGTGAACTCACGTCTGCCTTTGCGGTGCCAGTGCTAGACCTTTTGATCTACAGTTCCCAGAATCCTGGTTTTAGCAATACGCAGCTTCAATCGCAGATTAGTGATTTCCACAAAAAGATTCATGATATTCAGTTTGTTTTTGTGCTTGATGCAAATGGCGAACTGCTTGCCCGCAGTGATGACTATGCCGATGCTCCATATAGCTTTTTAGTGTCAGCAGCCGGTCGAAATGCCGCTTGTCAGTTGTCGAAGCATACCCATTATGGCTGGCTGATTGAATCCTTTCAACCGCTGCATATCGGCTCTAAAGTCTGGGGCACGCTGCATATTGGTTTCGATGCCAATCCTATTCACTATGAGATTAAGCACCTCTTTTTTCGTTTGTTTGCTTTCACGATTGCGCTGATTCTGGTAACTACTGCAGTCCTCTGGTTTTTGGTTGGCCGGCTTACTGACTCATTGCGCAATTTGCTTATCATGGTTGATCGGGTAGATATTGATTCGCAAGCATTTCAGGAATGGGTGGCTGAAAACGATGAAATTGACATTCTCCAAAATCGCTTCAAAGCTTTAGAACAGCGGCTGAAGGAGTCGCGCCGACAGCTTGTGGATGCACAGCGGCAGATTTACCAGGCCGAAAAATTGGCCTCTATTGGCAGACTCAGCTCCGGCGTGGCCCACGAGATTAACAATCCGCTGAATGGCATTCGCAGCTGCATCTATGCAATGGAAAAAGCCCCTGAAGACATGGAGAAGCAGCAGCGCTATCTGAAACTTATTCGCGAAGGTGTGCAGCATATCGAAATAGTGGTGCAGAAACTGCTGGATTTTGCCAAGCAAAGGCCAAGACAATTTCAAAAAATCAGTTGGGAGCGGCCAATTGAAAAGGCGTTGGATTTGCTGGCATTTCGCATCCAGCAGCGTGGAATTATTATTAAAAAAGATTACGCCAAAGCTTTGCCTTTTGTTTGTGCAGACGAGCAAACGCTCCAGGAGGTGGCGATGAATCTGATTCTCAACGCGATGGATGCTGTCTCGGAAAAAGGAGCTGTAACGCTCCATTTGTTTCATAAAGATAGCGCAGTCTATTTTGCGGTAGAAGATAACGGCTGTGGCATTGGCGCCGACTTTCTGCCACATGTTTTTGAACCATTTTTTACCACCAAGGATGAAGGTAAGGGAACAGGTCTGGGGCTTTCTGTATCATTAGGATTGATTGAATCTTATAATGGAACGCTGACTGCTGAAAGTGTGCCGGGCAGAGGCTCGAAATTTACTGTTGTCTTGCCGGCTGGAGAATGTCTATGAAAATTTTACTGATTGAAGATGAGAAAATTACCCGCATCAGTCTGACAGAAACCCTTCAGGAAGAGGGCTTTGGGGTTGAATCGGCAGCGACGGGTGCGGAGGGAATGGAGCTCATCAAAAAAAAGTCTTTTGACGTGGTGATAAGCGACCTGCGGCTTCCGGAAAGCAGCGGCATTGAAATCCTGCGCTTCATTAGCGCCAGCTCACCTGATACTTTTGTCATTGTCATCACTGCTTATGCCACAGTGGAGACAGCAATCGAGGCGCTGAAGCTTGGCGCTTTTGATTATCTGATAAAACCCTTTTCACCGGATAAGCTCCTCAGCACTTTGGGGCATATTCAGCGCATGTTAGCTATTGAGCATGAAAACCGTGCGCTAAAGAGTAAATTACAGCGCATCGAAGACCGAAGTCTTATTGGCAATACGGCAAAGATGATGCGCATCAAAGCCACTATTCAGGCCGTCGCTGATAATCCCTACACCGTCCTCATCGAAGGCGAAAGCGGCACTGGAAAAGAGTTGGTGGCTCGCTCGCTTCATCGGCAAAGCCATCGCAGCAAAGAACCCTTTGTGGCAATAAACTGTGCTGCCATTCCCGAAAGCCTTTTAGAAAGCGAGCTTTTTGGCCATGAGAAAGGCGCCTTTACCGGCGCTGACCGGCAGCATATCGGTTATTTTGAAAGAGCCGGCAGAGGAACCCTTTTTATTGATGATATTGATGATTTTCCCGTTAACTTGCAGGTCAAATTACTTCGGGTCTTACAGGAAAAAGAGCTGACTCGCATAGGCGGCAGCAAACTGATTGCTTTTCAGGCGCGGGTTGTCTGTGCCAGTAAAGTGAATCTCAGAGATAAAGTGGCCGAGGGCAGTTTTCGGGAAGACTTGTTTTATCGACTGCATATTATTCCCATTCAACTGCCTCCCCTTCGGGAGCGTATGGACGACCTGCCAACACTGCTGGAACATTTCTTTGAGAAACATGGCGCTAAAAAACTGATGAGCCGGCTTTCTCACGAATTACTCAAGCAGATGCATAAATATCATTGGCCAGGCAATATTCGGGAGCTGGAGAATTTTGTGGAGCGCTGCATTGCCCTTTCCGGCATCAATGATTGGGAATCTCTGGTGCTGCAGACCGTGACAGAAGGGCTGTCGCCAACCAATGTGACCATAAAGCCGGCTGAGGCTTCGCTATTGGAGAATGGTCTGGAAATGGCTCTGGCCCAACAGGAGGAAGCTCTTTTAAATACAGCTCTGGAAAAAGCAAATTTTAATGTCAGCAAGGCGGCGGAATTACTAAAACTGCCCCGCAGTACCTTTCGCAGTAAATTGGCAAAATTTCCCAAAATCAAAAGCATTCTCAATGAAAAGTAACGGGAATGATAACTTATAAGGAAAATAATATGAAAAAATCAATACTTTATGGCCTTTTCGCGGTGATTGTGATAGCGCTCTTTTTATGGGCAAATTTTGTTTATCAGCCCTTTGGAGAAAAAGACCCGCTCCTTATACTGGAAAAACAGGCTGAAACGCTGAATGCCCAGGGGGATTTTGCAGTCATTGGTAAAGGTGTAAGCCGCTCTGTCCAGATAGCCAGACAAAAAGCGGAATTGGATGCCAGAGTCAAATTGGCGCAAATGCAGGGAGAGTTTGTTGAGAATTTGCAGAAAGCTTATGAGAAGGAGGCCGGCGGCAGCGATTCAGTAATCAGTGCACAATTTAAAGAGCTGAAAAAATCCCTTACCGGAACGGTCAAAGGAAGCCATAGCATTGAGGAGCTGTCCACTGAGCAAGACGGCATGCCCAGCACACATATCCTGATGTCGGTTGCTGCGAATGATTTTAGAACGCACCTGAACAGCGAGCTGCAGAAGTACCCGGAGCTTCTCGAGTCCCTGAAAAAGAGTCAGGCTGGAAAAGGGATGCTTGAGGAAGGATTGAATTAAGTACGATTTGCCCAATCCATAAGTAGAAGAGTTTTTTGTATTTGATACAGTTTTAATAATCAAGAATTCTATGGAATCTTTTAACAGATATTTGTATCGGAAAAAAACTTGATTAATAATCTCAAAATTCCTATAATGATTGAGCGCAATTAGAAGCAAAAAATGGAGAGAAAGATGGATCGAAGAATAGTACTTAAAATCCTTGGGTTTGGAATGATAATGCCAACTTTTTTTGCTAAGAAGGCATTTGCCACAAGTTCTTATTATTTGCATAAGGATTTATGTATCAATTGTGGCAGATGCATTGATGTCGCACCTCATTGTTTTTAGGAAGCGGATGGGCATGTGGAATTTTCTGGTTAGTGTGGAGCTACAGGTGGACCAGATTACCATTATGGGTGTTCGGAATATGAGGATATGCAGGAAGCAATGACGGGCTGTCCTGTGGAAGCCATTGAAGAAATCGGAAAATAATTGAACAAAATGAGGTGAATAATATGATAAAACAAATATGGTTTGGTATAGTTGTGATTATCCTGATGCAATCCTGTGTACGAGATAAGCTTATTCAATATCCTGAGTCTATGCCTTATGTTTATGATGTACTGATTGATGCGGGTCATGGCGGTGATGATTCCGGTGCTCAATCACAATCTGTTTTAGAAAAAGACCTGATGCTTTCCTTGTCCCAAAAGTTGAAAAAGGCTTTGGAGCATGAAGGATACCGTGTTTACTGTACCCGAAGTAATGACGAAAGTATAAAGCTGAATGAGCGGATAGCGAAAATGGATTCCATCGAGGCCAGACTGTTCATTTCTTTGCATACGAATTTTTCGAAAGACGGCAACGATAATGGCATCAATCTCTATATCAGGAATCAACAGCAGAGCGGACCAGCCGCTGAAGCAATTCAAAAAGAGCTCACTCAGGCGTCACTGATGCACTTCAACAAAATCGAGGAGACCAGCCATTTCAAAATCCTGAACACACCATTTCCTTCAGTTATGCTTAATTTGGGTTATCTTTCAAACGAATCGGATTTGTTCATACTGAGAAATGAAGAGCAGCAGACTGTCCTCGCTCAGAATATCAGCAAGGCAGTGAAAAGCTATTTTCAACTACATAATTAATAGTAAAGTCTCGATGGGCTAATTATCCCACGAATTATTCGGATTTGCATAGTTAGTAGTTTTTTTATAATCGGGATATTACCGCTTTGGCAGTAATATTGTAAATATTTGCTAGAATATTCTTGAATCATTAGCAGCAGAATGATAGATTCCCGCTATGACAGTAAAAATGGAACTCAAAGAACTCATCAAAGTGCATCGAAAGCGAGCCGGGCTAAGTCAGAATGAGCTGGCTGTCTTGGCCGGTGTGGGTAAAACAGTCATTTTTGATCTGGAAAAGGGCAAGGAGACTGTCCAATGGCGAACGGTAAATGCCGTGCTCCACGCCTTGAATATTCAAATTTGTTATCAAAGTCCCCTGAAGGAATATAATGAGGAAAGCTGAAATCAAAATGCATTCCATTCCTGCGGCGCTGCTCACCGAAAACGAGGATGGCACCTGTATTCTTTCATATTTCAGCGATTACAAAGGGGAACCGGTATCATTGACCTTGCCGGTGCGCCAGGAGTCTTATCATTTTGACAGATTTCCGCTGGTTTTTGAGGGCTGGTTGCCGGAGGGGATGCTTCTGGAAGCTTTATTGAAAAATTGCAAGCTGGACAGAAATGATTTTTGGAGTCAACTTATGGCAACCGGAGCGGACTTGGTGGGAGCTGTCACCGTTTTCCCCATAGAGAATGAGTCGTGAATCGCTGTCCCATCACTTTTGAGCTTTGTGAGGGAATCTACAGTCCACGCGGGCTGTCGCTCTTGTCACGAGGTCTCACTGAGCTTTTGCCGCTTCCTTTCAGCGCTTCTGATTTACGCCGTGAAGCGATTGCCCGAGCCGGCAAAATGTCTGTGCAGGGCATGCAGCCAAAATTGTCAGCCATCTTTTCTCCAAAAAATAAGCAATTTGAGCTTAGAGACAATGGAGGCACATTTCTCATCAAACCGCAAAGCGAGTCTTATTTAAAGCTTCCCGAAAATGAAGCTTTGACATTGAAATTAGCCGCCCTTGCCGGAATCGAGATTCCCCTTTGCGGCTTGCTATATGCGCAGGATGGAAGCCTGAACTTTTTCATTAAGCGCTTTGATCGTTATGGTCACGGAAAGAAATATGCCGCCGAAGATTTTTCACAGCTTCTGGGACTTCCCCGTGGAAGTAAATATAAATCTTCGATGGAAAAGCTGGTGACGGTGATTGACAGCCATTGCACTTTTCCCCTGATTGAGAAAAAGAAGCTCTTTCAAAGGCTGCTCTTTTCTTTTATCACCGGTAACGAAGATATGCACCTGAAAAATTTCACCCTGCTGAGCCGGAAGGGGATTATCAGCCTCAGCCCGGCTTACGATTTGGTGAATACGAGCCTGGCATTGGGAAAAAGCGCTGATGAGCTGGCGCTTCCATTGGCAGGAAAAAAGAACCGGCTTAACAGAGCTGATTTTTTTGAATATTTTGGGAAGAACCGTTGCGGACTTCCTGAGAAAGTGCTTGATGCTGAATATCAGAATCTCCTGAAACACAAAGTGCAATTCATTAATCTCATCAGATATTCCTTTCTCAATGAAAATCAGCAGGAAGACTATATCAAACTATTAGAGCAAAGACTGAATCGGCTTCAGGAATAATACGCTGTTTGATTCAGCCGACAGCGATGTTAAATTCACTCCGAAAAATGGAAAGACAATGAAGAAATATTATATAGAGACTTATGGCTGTCAGATGAATGTCTATGACAGCGAGCTGGTGGCGGGCATTCTCAATGGAGAAGGCTACGAGGCGACGGCTTATCCGGAAGAGGCAGATTTGCTGCTCATCAATACCTGCAGCGTTCGGGAACACGCTGAAGACAAGGTGCACAGCCGTCTTGGAGAATTTTCTCATTTCAAGCAGGAAAATCCTGACGTGCTCATCGGCGTCATCGGCTGTATGGCCCAGAATCTGAAGAAAAAGCTGATTCAGAAAAAGCCTTACGTCAATTTTATAATCGGGCCTGATGGTTATCGTCATTTGCCTTTGATTTTGGAAGAGGCCCCGCGAAAAAAACATATCGTTGATACCAAACTTTCTCGCTTTGAGGTCTATGATGAGCTTTTTCCGGCGCGGAATGAGGGCATCAATGCCTGGATATCCATTATGCGGGGCTGCGACAAATTCTGCAGCTACTGCATCGTTCCCTATACCCGCGGACGGGAGCGCAGCCGCAGCTTAGAGAGCGTGGTCAATGAGGCGCGGCAGGTGATTGCCCAAGGTTTTCGGGAAATTACCCTACTAGGGCAGAATGTTAATTCCTACCGGCATGAAAAGCACCGTTTTCCCGATTTGTTAAAAGCGGTGGCAGAGGTGGATGGCGTGACGCGTCTCCGCTACACATCGCCCCATCCCCAGGATGCAGACCAGGCGCTCTTTGATGTGCACCGTGATTATTATCCCGTCGTCTGCAATCACATTCACTTGCCGGTGCAGAGCGGCGCTGATGCCGTTTTACAGGCCATGAACCGCAGTTACAGCCGAGATCATTATCTCAGGCTGGTGGAGCAGATTCGGGAAAGCATTCCCGATGTGGCCATCAGCACTGATATGATAGTGGGCTTTCCCGGTGAGAAAGTTCAGGATTTTGAGGATACGCTCAACTTGATGGAGAAGGTCCGCTTTGATGCCGCATTTATGTTTAAGTACAGTGAGCGGCCAGGAACCAAAGCGGCGCTGCTGGCTGATGACGTGAGTGAGGAGGAAAAAGACCGTCGCTTGCAGGCGATGATTGCTTTGCAGCGGGAACATACTCTGGCTCAGAATCAGCGGCATATCGGCAAGGAGGAATCCATTTTGGTAGAAGGTTTCAGCCGCAAGACCAAGGCCGAGATGATGGGACGCACCACACATAATAAGATTGTCATTTTTCCGGCAAAAGATTATCAGCCGAAGCAGCTCATTCATCGTAGCATAAGCGATGCCCGCGGCGTTACCCTCTTTGCGATGGAAGATTAAATCCTTTTATCAGCCTGATCTCTCAGAGGCAGATTTGAGCAGGAAATGGAAATCTGGCGGAAATTGGCTCGAGATTCATCATTATGCTATTTGCTTCGTTGCATAGTATCGGGATATCCGGGCCTTTTACACGGGAAAAGAACTTTTCAGCTCATAATTTTGCAATGAATTATCGTTTTTGCATCACTGCTGTCCTAAATAATCTAAAAAGCAAATATTAGCACATTATTTACAATGAGTTAACCGATTAGATTCGATAATTTTCATTTTAATCCCCAAAATAGGCCTGTGTTTCAT